>JAKQFZ010000242.1 GCA_029558215.1 Candidatus Omnitrophota bacterium | reverse complement strand
CGTAGCCACAAACTGAAGAATGTGGCACAGCCTGTTTCGAGTTATGAGATCAAGGGTGTTCGTGAAGACTCGATGACCCGAAGGGATTTCGCAATTCCCCTTGTCGGTCGGGAGCGCGAGATTGAGAAGGTTCGACAGTTTCTGAATGCCGAGAAGTCCAAGACGACCATTCTTGCCATCACAGGTCATCCGGGAATTGGGAAATCCAGGCTTCTGAATGAGGCAACCAGTAACGCAACTTGCCTTGCGATTCATGTTGCCTGTCACCCGGAGACTTCCAAGACACCGTACTACGTTTTCTGTGAAATGCTCAGAAAGTGCCTCGGCATTGAAGGCAAGAGACATCACTCGGACATTGTTCGCCAAGTCAACAGTCTTTCCATTCGATTTCCCCAGTTTGATGAGGACGATTTGCTGCACATCCGGTACCTGCTGGGAGAGCCGACGGCGCTCAGAAAACTTGCGGTGGTTTCACCGGAAGTGTATCGCGCAACGCTGACAAACGTTCTGCGTCGGCTTCTTGCAGCCCTCTCGGTGCAGCAGAGAATAGTCCTTTGTGTGGATGATCTGCAGTGGGGCGACCAAGCCAGTTGTGAACTGCTTTCGGAAGTCTTCGGTCGAGAGTCTGCCGGCAACTGCCTTCTCATTGTGCTCTTCAGGACAGGATTCAAGCCCTGTTGGGACAAGAGACTCCGTGTCGAACGTTTGAATGTTCCCGAGCTGTCCGAGTCTGACCGAAGGTTGATGTTGCAGCAGTTTCTTGCCGATCGAACGCTGTTGCCTGAAGTACGCAAAGTCATCCTTGATCGTTCCAACGGCAATCCGCTGTATATCGAGGAGATCGTCAAGAGTTTCTTGCGTGAATATGATCTTCTGTCAGACAAACAACGCGACGAGAAGATTGCCACGCTGGCCAAGGTCATGCCAGGCTCTTTGAAGGAAATCATCCAGTCGCGTGTGGATCTGCTGCAGACGCAGACGCGACAGGTTCTCCAGTGTGCTGCAGTGCTGGGGATGACTTTCACTTTTGATCTCATTCAAATCTATGAGTTCATCCGAGACAACCTTCTTGAAGAACTCTATGCGCTCAAGGGCATGGAATTCCTCAGCGCCTTTCGAACCAAGGATGAGCTGCAGTTCACGTTCCTGCATCCTTTGACTCAGGAAGTGGCTTACCACTCGCTGCTGCGAAAGAGGAGACAGGAACTGCACCTGCTGATCGCGCGGCGTTTGGAAACGGCCTGGCAGGACAAGGTTCACCAGTTCTACGACGTGTTGGCGTTTCACTACAGCCGAACGGAGCATCACGAAAAAGCGGTCTACTATCTGCAGAAAGCGGGAGACCGCGCGCGTTCGATCTATGCCAACCGAGATGCGCTGCTTCTGTATGAGGAAGCCCTGACTCGGCTTCACTCTCTGAATCCAACGCCCGAACGGCAGACGCAGGTGGCACGGCTTCTCATTGACCGTGCGCGACTCTACCGGTTTCTGGGTGAGATGTCTGAAACGCTGGAGTCGTTGGAGTCGTGCAAGGCCATCGTGGACGGTCTTCGGGATGCGGTGTTGTTGGGACATTACTTGTATGAGCTGGGGCTGACCCAGTATCAGATCGGAAACTACAGTCTGGCGCAGGATTCCCTTTCGAACGCGCTGGA
>JAKQFZ010000212.1 GCA_029558215.1 Candidatus Omnitrophota bacterium | reverse complement strand
TCTAGTGACACACAGTCCAGAAGAAACGTGTCATTTGCCGAGTAAACATCCAAAGGAGTGGGCATGGCCTGTGCACCCGCGGGTGTCAACTTGCTCTGATGGGAATGCTGGTATTCTCTCAACGCTCTCGATTTTTGGATCAAAGGAGTATTTCAATGATCGATCGCAGGAAGTTCCTATCCGCTTGGGGAATCACCCTGGCTGCGGCGTCCGTCGCGATGCCTGCCATTGCCGACGCTGCAACTGGAAAGGGAAAGGAGACGCGGAAGATGCAAAAGTCTGCTGAGTTCGCAAAGTACTCCGAACAGGTCAACACAGTCTTTCAGGTTCAGGTTCAAGAAGGCGTGACAGTCAACCTGACCTTGACGGATGTTGTGGATGACAATCCGCGGTTTGCCGCGCGTGAATCTGCAGGCTCGCCCGCGTTGGAGCGGTTCTCTCTTTTCTTTGACTGCAGTGCCGACCAAGGCATCACGCAGGGAACCTACAGCATGACACATCCGGTGCTGGGCAAGGTGGATCTGTTCATCGTGCCGGTCATTGGTGGCAAGGACGAGAAGATTCGCTACCAGTGTGCGTTCTGCAGATTCGCCTAGTGGAGAGAGTCTTGGACACCAGGCTTGTTGAGAAGCGCTCGACCCAGTTTCAGAAAATCCAACTTCGGCCGGTGGGTCGAAAGGATGAGAGTTTTCTGCGCAAGGTTTTTGCCGCCTCACGGGACGCAGAGATGGAGCACTCGGGATGGACGGCAGAACAGAAGAAGAGTTTTGTCAAGGCTCAGTCGAAACTGCAGCGTGAAGATTATGTGCGAAGGCATCCTGGCGCTGACTTCTGCGTGATCGAATGCAATAAGACACCGGTAGGAGTCTTCCATATGGACAGAGCGCCAGAGCACCTGTGGCTTATGGATATTGCAGTGCTCAAGGGATACCGAGACATGGGAATTGAGAGGCGTCTTGTGGAGAGGCTTTTGACTGAGGCAACCAGAGCACAGAAGCCTGTCCGACTGAATATCGAAAAAAGCAATCCCTATCTTGCTCTCTTCAGGGAGATGGGGTTTGTGCAAGTTGAGGATCAGGGTTTTCGGATTCAGCTGGAGTGGGTACCCAGGAGCCGTGTTGCCGTTAGGGCTTTGTAGAGGAAAGAGATTCCTGGAACAGGGATGAGGTTTTTGAGAGAGGAGTAAGGTAAGATGGATGGATATCTTGGTGAGATTCGATTATTCGCGGGCACCTTTGTCCCTGAGTATTGGGCGTCCTGCGACGGTTCGCTGGTGTCGGTGAGTGCCAACATGGCGTTGTATTCGATAGTGAGTACGACCTTCGGTGGTGACGGCGTAAACAACTTTGCACTGCCCAACCTTAACGGCAAAGTGGCAGTTGGGCCAGGTACTGGTTTCACTCACGGGCAAAGTGGCGGGAACCAGAATGTGACCCTGTCCACAGCGAATCTTCCTGTTCATACACACTCGATTCCGGCACACAGCCACGCTCTGAACGGCAGCAGCTCGGCAGCAACAGGAACCAGCCCATCTGGAGCCCTGCCCGCCGTGACGGATGAGAATGCGTACGGAACGACCAACCTGGCAGCAATGCACTCAAGCGCCGTGGGCGATTCCTCCGTCGGGACTTCAGGCAGCACTGGCAGTGCCTCTTCATTCAGCGTCATGCAGCCCTATCAGGTGGTCAGGTACATTATCTGTGTAAGTGGGTATTATCCGTCACGACCATGAAATTACGGACTGCCGTTTTTCTTTCATGGAATGGGAATGCTACTGGGTGTGCCATAAGCGATTTGATTTGGAGAGACCTATGAAGAAGATTGCCAGTCGGTTCAGTATATGCTGGACGTTGGTTGGTGCAGTGCTGGTGTTTTTGCTGGTGGGCGTCAATGATATTCACGCCGCCGCAGGGGACATCTATACAACGGATTACAGCCTTGCTGCAGTCTTGTTGATCAACCCGGCCAACGGGAGTCGAACGATCCTCTCCCAGAGTCCATCGTATGGAACAGGAACCGCATTCAGCGGTCCGCGAGGTTTGTGTCTTTCGGGAGCAAATCTCTACGTTGTGGACAACACTCAGCAAGCGATCTATCGCGTCGTCATCAGCACCGGCAACCGGACTGTCATCTCCAAGAGCGGAACAGCGGGAACCGGCACGGCATTTTCCAACCCGAGAGGCATTGCTGTAGACGCTGGAGGCAATCTGCTGGTCACCGACCAGACCTTGCAGGCAGTCTTCAAAGTCGATCCTTCAACAGGCAACAGAACAGTTCTGTCGAAGTCCGGTACGGCCGGAACCGGAACGGCATTTGAGAATCCGCTCGGCATTGCGGTTCATTCTTCGGGAACCCTCTATGTCACCGATAGCGTGGCGAACGCCGTCTTCAGCGTGGATCCAACGACGGGGAACAGAAGCATTATTTCCAAGAGTGGAACGGCAGGAACGGGTACTGCATTTACAACACCACGTGGAATCTGTGTTGATGGTTCTGGGAAGATTCTTGTTGCCGACAGCGGTGGCACAAGTCTGCTGTTTGAAGTGGACCCGTCCAATGGGAACCGAACTGTCATCTCGGGTGGCGGAACCGGTTCAGGAACGGCGTTCGGAAATCCGTATGGCGTTCGGCTCGCGGATGGAAGTAACGTTCTTGTTTCAGATAATAAGTTGAGTGTCTTGTTCAGTGTCAACCGTTCAACAGGAGCGCGAACGGCACTCTCAGGTGGTGGAACCGGTGCAGGAACGGCATTTGCCGCATTGTCTATGGGACTCACCAATGATCCACCAGCAGACACCCCGACAAATACTCCGACCAACAC
>JAKQFZ010000208.1 GCA_029558215.1 Candidatus Omnitrophota bacterium | reverse complement strand
CCATCCCAACCAACCCAATACACATCATGAGTTTTGACGAAAGTCTATTCAACTGTTTCTCCTTCTGGGGCCATCCCCATCACATCAAGCAGTGTCGCTGCTGCAACCTGAACCTGAAATTCAGTACCGTTGAGATTCATGTTTGCTCGCGTATGTCGCATCAAAGCCTCCAGACGCTCCGATGTCACCAGGATTCCTTCCCTCCATTTTGCCTGCGTCTCCTTGAGATAGAGATCGGCAGCAAGCACTTCTTGCTGAGCAACCGCCAGTTGCTCACAGACTTGCTCATATCGGGATCGCGCCTGGATCACTTCCAGCATGATCTCAAGACATCTCCGCTCCCTGTAGGTAGACGCCTGCTTCTCAGATTCCCGAGCAGACTGATACTGGAACACATTCCGAAAACCATCGAAGACGGTCAGGACTGCTGACACGCCGTAGTTGAGGTTGGAACTGTACTTCAGGAATGAGTCACTGGACGCGCTCAGACCTGAGAAGCCCGAAATCTGTGGCAGAAACTTCGAGATGGCAATTCGTGTCTGATCTTTGCTGATCTCGACAACGCGATCAGAGACCTGAATCTCTGGTCTGTTCAGCATGGCGGAGAGGATTTGGTCTTCAATCTCCTGGTCCGGTACCACGATCGGGGTCTCTTTTTTGATCGTGATTGGCACACTGGGAGACAATCCCATCGCCTCAAGCAAGGCAGCACGAGCCACACGTTGCGCCTCTTGGTTGACAGCCAGTTCTGCTTCGCTGGCCTTGACCATGGTTCTCAACTGCTCTACCTGGCTGGGCATCGCAAGACTTTCGCGTGCCAGCGCCTCAGTCTCTGACAACAGTGTCATCGCCTTCTGCAGGCTCGCCTCTATGCTCGGGCGTGACTCTTCTTGCAGGAGACAGGAGAAATAGAGAGATGTGACCTGAAGGCGAATCATGTTCTGAGTGCGTCTCGCCAGAAGGTTTGATATATCCTCACCTTTGACATAGGCATCGTAAAGAAACCAGGTCTGGGGAGCGAAGATTGCCTGTTGAGCACGAAGCGTGCCCTCAGTCACCGTCTGGTCAGACATAGGGACGTATCCCCCACCCGCCTTGACCATCTGGTGTTTCAAGGACGACACGGTGTCAAAGCTTGCATCAAGATGAGGCAGGAAATTCGAGAAGGCGATTTTCCGATTCAGGCTCGCCAACCTCTTGTCTATTTCTGAGGCCTTGACGTTCAGGTTGTTCCTAAGCGCGATCTCGATGCACTGCTGCAACCCGATCGGTTGTTCAGAGGAAAGTTCGAGTGTTGAGCGTTCCGCCAGCTCTCTTGTAAAAGCCTCAGTGTGCTCCTGCCTCATGAGGCCAAAATCAATCCGGCGACAAGAGGACAGAGCGATACCGAAGACTGCCAACAACAGGATCAAACTCCACGTTGAACTCTTCAGATGCCTCTTGTCAGATGTCTGTCGTCTCATCTGTCGTTCCCTTCTTTGAATGAGTTCAGCATAAGGATCAGCTTGTTGTAGACACGCCGCATGGTCTTTCGCTCCGAAGGGGTCAGTTGGCTGACAATGCTGTACATGTGCCTGTAGCGGATGGGCAGATGCTCGGCAATGGCATTCTCTCCAGCATCCGTCATGCTGACAGCAAGCATCCGTCGGTCTGAGGGGTGTTGTCCCCGCCTGACGTAACCCATCCGTTCCAAGGAGTCCAGCGCACTGGTCATGGCTGAACGAGTCAACCCAACCTCTTCCGAGAGATCGGCGGAAGTGACGACCTGCCCAAGACTGTGGTACAGAATCTCAAGAATATCCACTTGTCGGGCGGTCAATCCCGACCCTGGCATCATGTTCTCGATGCAGTGCTCGAGTCTCTGGTGCAGATCGATCAGTTCGAGGGCTTCTCGAAGCATGCTCTGGTCAACCCCCTCAAGTCGGTCGGCAAATGAGAGTATACGTTCAATGGTCTCTTGCTTTGGCATCTGATAACTGACCTCTCTCAAAAAGTAAATACTTCATGTTCTGATAATACGATATCGAATTATTTGATGTCAAGTTATTTTTTTCAGAATCCAAATCCGCTTCCTGAGAGTGGCTCGCAGATGGTGGAAAAATCGTGGCAATACAAGTTCATGCAGCCGCAAATCATGAATATGAAAAAAGATGGGGGGCAGTTCGTACAGCCGAAGGAGCCTGACTTGGAGCCACTACAGCCCAAGGCCGATGGCAACATCCTTGACGAGATCAAGTCCCAGCTGCTCCTGTTTGACAAGCGCACCTTCAAGCAGTGCATTGTCGCAGATGGTGTTGATTAGACGCGGTATGCCTTGAGAATGTTCGTAGATGGCCTTGAAGGCATCTTCGGTGAACAGAGGTTCAGTGCGACCCGCCACCGTCAGTCGGTATGTAATGTAGGACTTTGTCGCGGTCGGATTCAGAGCGTGCAAGGTAAACCGAACCGCGGTACGCTGCTTGAGAGGCTTGTCCTGGGCAAGCCAGTTGTCGAGTTCGGGAAGACCAATCAGCACGAAGGTGACCAGTTTGGCATCGGTCATTTCGAGATTCAGAAGTCCCCGAAACTCCTCAAGAACTTCTGGGGAACGAAGCATATTGGCCTCATCAACGAGAATGACCACTTTCTTCCCTTCTTCGTAGAGTTGGAAGAGTCGGGCGCAGATCGTCTCGACCAAAGGTCCCTTCTCATCTCCCGTCGGCGCCAGCCCCAACTGCTGCGCCACTTTTCTCAGAATCCACATGGGACTCACATCGCTGTGGATGGCAACAAGAAGGCTGGCGTGATATTGGTCGTCGTCAAGAGTTTCGAGAATCCGTCGGGAAACGGTCGTCTTCCCCGTTCCAACATCTCCGACAAGCACCGCCAGGCCAAGGCGATTGTCAATGGCGTGCATGATACGAATGATTGCTTCCTTGTGCTGTGTGCTTTCAAAGAAGAAACGCGCGTCGGGCGAGTTGGTAAAAGGAAGGCATGAAAGATGGTAAAACTCTAAATAATTCATTCACTGGTCCTGACTCAGGCCGATGCCTCTCTCAGCGCTAGAGAAAACTAATCCGCTTGGCTTTCGGAGGCGTCTTTGCTCCCGGAGTCAAGGCATCTTCAAGTTGGTTGATCTTCTGGGTGATTTCAGGATCCTCTCCGTGACGCCGCGCCAGATCCTTCATCAGAGACAGAACCTGAGCTAAGTCTTCCTTCTTCTCATAGACCGAGATGAGCAACTTACGCAACGATTTGTCCAGCGTACCGGGAAGTCCGCCATTCTTGAGAACCGATTCCAGAAGCACCGCTGCTTCATTCGGTCGCCTGCCTTCCAGATAGCACTTGCCCAAGACCAAAGCCACCTGGGCTTTCTCCTGTTCTGCTGGGGCCACCTTGAATGCTTCCGCCAGTTTCGATTCCGCCTGGCTGTAGCGATTCTCCTCGAACAATTCCATTCCCGCCTGACAGAGCACTTCCCAGTTGGATTCCGAAGCCTGCGACTGATACGCCTGATCGGAGACGTCCACCGAAGGGGCCGGCGGTTCTTCGGAGAGCGTCAAATCCAGTTGCTTTGCTTGAGCGTCAATCTCTTCTTCCGAGTGAACGAAATCCTGAGCAATGCCCTGAACCGCGTCCTCGACGAGCGCCGCAAGTTCGTCTTCACTCTCCACATCGGAAGGCAACGAAAGAAGTTCCAGTTCCGGCTCCTTCTCCTCAACTGCAGCAGACTCGGGAATCACAATCGGCTCCTCGACTGGTAGACTGGGTTCATCCTCCAGCGATCCATGAACCTCAATGCCAAAATAGTCTGCCAGCCTCTGAGCGGCTTGCGCTTCGGATAACTCCTCTGCCAGACGAAACAGTTCGAAGAGACTGCCCCCCCGAGATCCTTTGCATTTTGAGTAACTGCAACGAAATCGCTTCTGGCTTGGTTCAATGGTCAATGTCCGCAGAAACCTATCTTTGTGAATCGGACAGAAAGCCCGGATGACGCTCCCGTGCTGTTCGACACGATCCAGATTGAAGCCAAGCATCTGAAGCGTCTGCTCCGCATTCAAATTGCTATTGAGACGTTCGATCAGCATCTGCAGCTGACTCACGGCTTTTCTTCCTCTCTCAGGTACAGACCCTCTTGTTCAATGTACAGGCTCACCGCGTCGTGCACCAGATACCGGATGCTCTGACCCTTGCGGATTCTCCGACGAATTGTCGTTGACGAAATGTCCGTCAACACAATGTCCTCCAGAATACGACTTCTGGCAAGAGCGTCAGGAGGTCCCGCCAAATCCACTCCTGGCCTCGGAACCACCGCAAGAGAACTCAACTGGATAATTTCGCGCCAATCCTTCCACATGTCAAACTCTCTTAGCGAATCTCCTCCAATGAGCAAAATCATCTCATCAATTTCGCCGGATCGGTCGCTCAGAATCTGTCGAAGGGTATCTATAGTATAGGAAGGCCCTTTTCGATTCGTCTCAACCTGGGAGACTTGAAAGTAGGGATTGCCTTGGGTGGCCAGTTCCACCATCCGCAGACGCTGCTCGGGCGGACACTCCGCTGGGCGCTTGTGAGGCGGTTGAGACGCCGTAACAAAGATCACCTGTTCAACGCTCAGGAGTTCCCTCGCCTGCTCGGCAATAATCAGATGCCCGACATGAATCGGGTCAAACGTTCCTCCGAACACAGCAACTCTCATCTTCGTCAGTTCGACTCCTTGAATGACAGATGGTAACAAAGTCTCCCGCTCTTGTGCAAGTCTGGATCAAAAACACCCGGATCAAAAACAAATCTCGCGTTCTGCTTGACAGACCTGATCTCCGAGTCCTAAACTGGTCGCAAAGTATAGCCTTACTTGTGTTTCAGTGAAAGATTCGGTGGTATGGCTCGACCGAAAGGAGGTGAGAGTCCGAGCTCGTTACTTCCATAGAGGTTGAAGGGTGTTTGGAGACTCGATCTTCCAAGTCATAGAATGATGGAGGTCTAGAGAAATGTTAAAGAGAGTTTTCTTTGTTTGTCTGGTGACAATGTTGTCGGCGTCAGCTGCTTTCTCGGCAATCACTTGGACGCCCACAAGTGCACTGCCGGCTGGTACCAAGGACGGTGCCCTTATTGCCTACAATGGATATGTCTATCTGTTCGGTGGAAGAAGCGCCGCAAATGACGTAGCGGTCTCAACGGCTTTTTATGCTCCGATCAACACGGACGGCTCACTGGGTGCCTGGCAGTCGACAACTGCATTGCCCGAAGCGCGAGCCCTTCCAGGTGCCTACGCCTACAACGGTCGAGTGTATGTGTGGGGCGGATGGCGGGCTGACTGGACAACGATGCGCACGGGCTTCTACGCTTCGATCAACCCAGATGGTTCGCTGGGCTCATGGACGACCTCTGCATCCCTTATCCCGCAGAGCGGAGGGGTGGATCAGATGGACTCTTTCGGTCGAGGCATTCTCGGACTGGGAAAGTATGTCTACATCATTGGCGGTGAGATGAACGACGCAAGTCTCACCAACAAATGCTACTATTCCGAGATCCAGGGTAGCGGAGACTTCGGAACGTGGAATGAAACAACCAGTCTGCCCGTGCCAACCAATGGGACTCTCAAAGGCTATTGGTTCCATGGAGTTGGCATCGTTCAAGGAACCACTAGCAGTTACATATACGTCGTCGGTGGCAACCATGGCGGAACAAGTGAGTCCCACATTCTTTCCAATACTATAAATGCAGATGGGAGTCTGGGGACGTCATGGACAGAGTCATCAACCCCTCTGTTGCATGCTCTTTACGAACATGGTTGCGCCGTCCAAGGCAATGTTATCTACGCGGTAGGTGGTTTGAACGGTTCCACACCCCAGACTTACGTTCAGGCGATAACAGTTGATCCCACTACCGGCACGGTTCAGGGAGTTGTGGATGAGACTGCGCTCGCTGAAGGTCGTGCACGAACCCATGCTGTGTGCTATTCGGCTGGCGGGAAGGATATTCTGCTGAATGCAGGTGGCGCGGTCTACTCAGGAGCACCCTACTACGATACCTGTTTCTACTCAGACATCACCATTCCGACAGCAACACCGACCGAAACAGATACACCAGTGCCACCAACACCTACACTGTCAAGCGGTGTCAACTACGACGTCAACAGATACGAGTGACAAAGTTTAGAGTGATCCTCTGGGGAACTGCAGGAGCGGAGGTCTATTCTCCGCTCCTCATTTCCCGTGGGATGGTCTCTTTTTGTTTTGGCGTAGTAGATCCACGTGGCTGGTGAGCTCTCTTTCCTGCGTGGCAGCCTTCAACTCATTGAGGGCTACTCTTTGATGTGACACAGGCATTCGTGCGTGTGATTTTCAGTGCTGAGACACAGACAAGAATGTCTGTTTCACACGGCCCTGGGATCGCTGAGCGTCTGCTCGGGAATCTGGTTGTGGCGCAGGCATCTTGCCTGCACGAAGGAGCGGGCGCATCTTGCCCCCGCTCCGTTGGCGTTATCCGGATTTTCTCCCGCGGGAGAAGGAGTTCAGATGTTGGGTCACGACCCAACCTACCCCTCTCCAAGAGGGAGAAGGATTTGTGGTGCGGGCTTCCAGCCTGCACCAAACTCTTTTGCAGGCAAGATGCCTGCACCACAATTCTTTCAACCCCAGGACAGCCCTCCGAGTTGAAGGCTGCACCCGGTAACCGTTCCGAGTTGACAGAAGCCAAACCCAGTACTATCAGTCAAGCGCCTGAAGTTGATCGCAAAATCGAGGGCAGCATGACCAAACGTGAAGTGATCAAGAAGGTTCTCCAAGGTGAAAAACCACCTTATGTTCCCTGGTCGTTTTCATTCACAATCGAAGCCGCTGAGAAACTGACACGGCATTTTGGCTCGGAGAACCTGGAACCGTTTCTGCACAATCACCTTTTATGCCTCGGCAATGCCATCGGCTTTTTCGAGAACATTGGCAACAACCGTTTTCGGGATGTCTTTGGGGTCGTCTGGGACAGAAGCGTTGACAAGGATATCGGAATTGTCGAGAGAACCCAACTGTTGGAGCCCCTTCTGACAGGGTACGAATTTCCCGATCCGCTCGACACACGCTTCTTCTCTGACATACCCGACAGAATTGAGAAACAAGGCGACTGCTTTCGTGTCTTCCAGATAGGTTTCTCTCTCTATGAACGCGCATGGACGCTGCGTGGGATGGAGAACCTGATGCTGGACTTCATCGAGCATCCCTCATTTGTACGCGAACTCCTGCGACGTATCGCGGATTACAATATCGCCCAGGTAGAGAAGGCGCTGACGTACGATATTGACGCAGTCTACTTCGGTGATG
>JAKQFZ010000179.1 GCA_029558215.1 Candidatus Omnitrophota bacterium | reverse complement strand
CGGCGCGACGGCGCAGTAGCGAATCAGAAAGTCTACTGCCGGCCGCCCCGTTGCCCCGTGGGACTTGGGGCGCAGGACGTAGACTTCCGTTCTGTTGCACGTGGAAAGAATGAAACACTGCTCGACGTGCGGGAGACTCTTGAGCATCACCAGCGCCTCGGCAAGGCGATCGGGAGGAATCCAGACCTTCTCCCGGATCTCAACGCTTGCAGTTGTATGGTTCAGTCCGTGTACTTCGACAAACATTCCCTCAAGACCTTTTCGGCTTGTTCTCTTTTCCCTTGCGCGAGCAGGGAGAGCGCCGGAGACTCAACAAAACTCTTCTCCGCTTCGTGACGAATTGCCCTGTCCAGACGGAGTAACCTCATCTGTTCTCGGAGCCTCTTCACCATATTCAGAAAGAGACCATACTCCTCACCAAACTGTTTCTCAAGGCGTTCCCGAACATGTTTGGACAGGACAGGACTCTTGCCACCCGACGAGACGGCGATCTGAAGGTCTCCGCGTTTGAGCACTGCTGGAACGTAGAAATCACATAACTCAGGATCGTCCACTACGTTAATCAGCACCCTCTCGCGCGCGGCTTCTTTGGCAACAGCCTCGTTCACGGTTCGATCGTTGGTTGCGGCGATTGCCAGAAACGCTCCATTCAAATCTCCCGACTGAAATCGTCGGGCAAGCCATTGCACTCGCTGCTGATCCACCCATTCTCGAATCGTTGTTGTCAGTTGCTCGCTGACGACGAGGACTTCGGCTTCCGATTCCAGCAAAGAGAGAATCTTGCGTTGGGCGACCTGGCCGCCTCCGATGACAACGCAACGTCGTCCTTGTAGCACCAAAGCGATAGTATACAAATTTACCTCTTCTCATGTATGATACATGCTTGAACTTGCATTGGGCAAGTCAGATGGGTATGAAACGTGCGGTCATGAGAAATGATTGATACCGCCGGAAAGGCCAAAGATGGACAAGGATGATTCATTGACAAAAGAACCCGGGGTGCAGCAACCCCAGTACCGTATTGACGATCTGACACCGCGGGAGATTGTCACCGAGTTGGATAAGTATGTTGTCGGGCAGGATGACGCCAAGAAAGCCGTGGCGATTGCCCTTCGAAACAGGGCTCGACGACGGGAATTGTCGGCTGAACTTCAGGAGGAAATCTACCCCAAGAACATCCTCATGATTGGTGCCACCGGCGTGGGAAAAAGTGAGATCGCCCGTCGCCTGGCCCGCATTTCCAACGCACCCTTCTACAAGGTCGAGGCATCCAAGTTCACTGAGGTCGGATATGTCGGCCGTGATGTGGAGTCCATGATCAGGGATCTGGTTGAGATCGCCGTCAACGATGTTCGTGAATACCAGATGGAAGAGTGCATGGAGATGGCGGAGTCCCTCGCGGAAGAGCGGCTCCTGGATCTGCTTCTTCCCGCCCAGCACCCATCGGAAGTCGAGGCGCACGAAGGTGCTGAGGTGAGTTCCGAGAGCCATGATGCCATGGTAGCACGGCTGCACGAAACGCGGGAGAAACTTCGCAAGAAACTCCGCAATGGGGATTTTGAGGATCGTGTTGTCGAGCCAGAAGTCCGTGAGCGAACCACCAGCGTCATGGGATTTATCCCCGGCGGGCCAGGTATGGAAGAGATCGGCATTGACCTTCAGGAAATGCTGGAGCGGATGATGCCGTCCCGAAAGAAGCGCAAGCGCATGACGGTTGCCGAAGCACGGCCTTTCCTGGAACAGGAAGAAGCGAGCCGCTTGATCGACATGGATGCCGTCGTCCGGGAGGCCTTGGATCGAGTCGAGGAACTCGGCATCGTCTTTCTGGACGAGATCGACAAGATCGTGGGCGGAGAAGCCCGTTCCGGCCCTGACGTTTCCCGTGAAGGAGTCCAGAGAGACTTGCTCCCCCTGGTTGAGGGAACCGCGGTCTTCACTAAGTACGGTGTCGTGAGAACCGACCACATCCTGTTCATCGCTGCCGGAGCTTTTCACGCCTCAAAACCATCGGATTTGATCCCTGAACTCCAGGGACGCTTTCCCATTCGCGTGGAACTGCAATCCCTGACACAGCGGGATTTCGAGCGCATCCTGACAGAACCCAAGAACTCCCTGCTCATCCAGTATCAAGCGCTCATGGAAACCGAAGGTATCAAACTGGAATTTAAGGAGAATGCCGTTACTGCCATCGCGTCGCTGGCTTGTCAGGTCAATCGTGAGACCGAGAACATTGGAGCGCGGCGTCTGCATACTATGGTGGAGAAACTCCTTGAGGAACTGTCGTTCAACGCTCCCGACATGGATGAAAAGCATTTCGTCATTGACGAAACCTACGTTCAAGAGAGACTATCGGTCTTGGTGACCGATTCCGACCTGAGTCGGTACATTCTTTAGGAATCCCGTTCGGCGTTCACTGAACGGCAAAAAGGGACAGGGAATCGTGAAGATTCAAACCTATCAGTTCGGTGAGATCGAAGTAGTTCCAGAGGAACTGCTGATCTTTCAGGAAGGCCTCGTCGGATTCAGCCATCTGAA
>JAKQFZ010000162.1 GCA_029558215.1 Candidatus Omnitrophota bacterium | reverse complement strand
AGGAGGTACAGGATGATGCGAAACCTGGTGTTGACGTTCGTTATTCTCGGGTGTCTCTGCGGCAGTGGATTTGCTGAGGAAGTCAAGCAACTTGAGGGCATGAGCAATGGAGCCAAGGCAGCACTGCTGTACCTTCCGAATCGGCTCATGGATTTTGTTGATATCTTCCGGCTGAACGTGGGTGTGGGTGAAGGATGGGGTGCAAATCTTCGTGCCACCAATTTTCTCACGGGAGGTGTTTCCGACTATGACACCATCCGCTTTGGGATGAGGGGGCGCGAGATGCCTCGCTATGAGGAGGCTGTTGACGAAGAATGTATCGGCCTGTTCGGGCTGCAGATTGGGAAGTTTGACCGGGATCCTTACGAGTTGGCGTTCACCGGACATGTCGCCTACGCCGGCTTGGAGGCAGGATTGGATTTGGACGAGATTGTTGACTTCTTGCTTGGTCTGGCCTGTGTGGACTATCGCGAAGACGATATGGGTCCAAGAGTCTGGTAATCCGCGTTGACTCTTCGCTACACCCCTGGGAACTTGCACTCAGGAAGAGGCGGTTTCTTGGAGAAGACAGGGCGCTTTCTCTATGGGCATTTCACGACAAGACTTGTTTTTGGATTACCGAATGATGGAGCTGACGACTCTCAACGAGATCGCCAAGGTCGTCAATTCCACTCTGGATCTGCAGGAAGTTCTTGATGAGATCGTTCGGCTGACCACTGCCCGTATGCGGGCGGACGCATGTGCTGTCTTTCTCCTGGAGAACCAGACGATGGTTCTTCGGGCGGCGCGTGGGCTGAACATGGAACTGGTGAATGCCTTTAGTCTTGCTTTGGGCGAAGGTCTGACTGGCTATGCTGCAAAGGTTGGCAAGCCCTTGACAGAGAAAGATATCCAGTCGGCGGGAGGCTTCCAGCTTTCAGATGAATTGGGTGAGACCGATTACGTCTCCCTCTTGTCCGTGCCGCTTATTGCCAAGGGGCGCATCGTCGGCGTGATCAATGTCTA
>JAKQFZ010000161.1 GCA_029558215.1 Candidatus Omnitrophota bacterium | reverse complement strand
CAAGGTTGCTGGTCATGGAGCATTTGGGCAGGGCATTTCGAAAGAGTTTTCCGTACCCCTGCGTCACGATTCGTGAGTCAAGAACCGCAACCACACCGAAGTCGTCTTTCCTGCGAATCAGGCGTCCAAATCCCTGTCGGAAACGCATGACCGCGTTCGGAATCTGGTAGTGCCAGAAAGGTCTCTTGCCTTCTCGCTCCAGTTGTTCCATGCGAGCCTGCACCAGTGGCTCATCGGGAACTTCAAACGGCAGCCGCGTCATCACAACGCATTCGAGCGCCTGCCCAGGAACGTCCACCCCCTGCCAGAAGGAAAAAGCGCCCAACAGCACTCCCTTTCCCTGCTCTCGAAAGCGCCTGAGCAACACGTCACGCGACACTTCTCCCTGTCTCATGAGGAGTGGTTCCGAAGATTCATCCTCGTCGTTCTCCAGTCCCAGTGTCGGATAGTCATTCTGAAGCCTTTCGTAGACTTCTCGAAGCGTGATATGAGATGTGAAAAGCAGAAATGAGCCCCCTTCCACAACCTCAATGATGCTACGCACACGGTCTACGAGATAGTCCAGATATGCAGGGTTGTTGGGCGGTGGAGCGTCCGCATCCACGTACAGCAGGACGTTTCTGGCAAAATCAAAAGGGGAATCCAGAATCAGTTCGTCGGCATCATGGATACCAAGCCGGCTTCGGATATAACCAAACTCCCCGCCAACCGACAGCGTTGCAGAAACGAATATCGTGGAATCCGTAGAGTCCAGAACAGAGTCACGAAAACGATGGGCGATATCGAGCGGGCGTGTGGCAACCAATATGTTTTGTCCCTGTCGTCCGCGACGTACTTCCGCCCAATAGACCGATTCGGGTTCGGTCATCTCGAGAATGGTCTTAAACGACTCGCGCATCTCACTTCCCCAGCCGATGCGTCCGTCCACTTCCATTCGAATGTCTTCATCGGTCGTGGTTTCGCGAGCCTTCTGAAGAGAATCCAACAGGGCAGTCCATGCTGGCTGCCAGAGTTCAAAGAGTCCAGTCGGCTCGGTGATGCGTTTCTTGCCAGGCTCCATCAGTCCGATGCGCCCCTGAAGTGCTTTGAAGATCATCAGACCTTCTTCTTCAAGAGATTGGGCTGTCTGGGAGATCCGCTCCCGATGTTCTGCGGCGAGGGATGACCATTTATCCAGCAGCCCTGGCTTTCTCTTTGGAACACCGAGCAGAGACTCCACATAACGTCGAATCATCCACGTGGAACCATCAAGCCCAAGCAGGTTGGCCGCCACGTCTTCGAGGTCATGTGCTTCGTCGAACACAACAACCCGATAGGGAGCGATCAGCTTCCCATCAGTTTTCAGGTTGGTAAAGAAAAGGTGATGGTTGACGACCAGAACCTGGGACTTGAACTGCTCCCGCCTCGCGCGTTGATAGAAACAGCGACGATTCTCGGGACAAGTGTTGCCGAGGCAGGAGTCCGCTGTTCGCTTAATCTCATCCCAGAGATCATTGTCCACGCGAAAGGTCATCTCTGAACGTATGCCTGTCTGGGTCTTCGCTGCCCATTGCACCAGTTTGAGCATATCGGTCTTTTCCGACCAGAGACGCTGCGCCGAACGACTCTCAACACGCATGGCACGGTACCGGCGCAGACAGAGATAGTTCTCTCCCCCAAGGCAGAGACAGTAACGAAACGGCCACCCGAGAATTGTTTCGAGCGTTGGAAGTTCCCTCTCGATGATCTGATTCTGGAGTGTCTTTGTGCAGGTGGAGACCAGAACACGCGTTTCCGCTTCGATGGCGAATCGAACCAACGGCAATAGATAGGCGAGTGATTTCCCAGTGCCTGTGCCCGCTTCAACAATGAGGGAGCCCCCCTCGTGACAGCAGCGGTCTACGGCCTCTGCCATCGTCAGTTGATCGGGACGGTCTTCGTAACCGGCCATGCTCTTCGCCAAAGGGCCGTCGGGGCCGAGAAGAGACTGCAGCGAAGCATGAACCGGAATGGTCGAACTCACTTCTTTTTCGGCTCCATCTTCAAGGCAATGAGCCACAGCAGAGATACGAAAAACAGAATGAGGCTGAGTTCCTGAGACGTGGAAAAGACACCAAAGAGACTCCCGCGAGGATCCCCCCTGAAGAACTCGAGAATGAAGCGTACCCCCGAATAGCTGGTAAGGTAAAGAAGGAACAACGCCCCATCTTTGAAGAGCGGCCGATTTCGGATAAGGTAAAGAAATCCAAACAGAGCAAAGAGAAACGCCGCCTCGAACAGCTGAATCGGGACATACCGACCTTCAAAACCTTCGATGGGCACTCCCCAGGCGGAGTTTGTCAGATGACCGTGACAACACCCGTTGAGAAAGCAGCCGATGCGGCCGAACGCATGGCCGAGTGCGATGTACGGAGCGATGAAATCCGCCGTTCGAAGAAAACCAAGTCCCTGTTTGCGTACGTACCACCAGCCAACGAGCACACCGGTCAGAAATCCGCCGAGAAAAACAAACCCTTCGCGTGCAAAAAGCATTCCCAGGGGTGCCTTGAGAAACTCATCCCACTCTACGATGATGTAGAGGAGTCTGGCACCGGCAATCGATCCCAGCAGACAATAGACTGCAAAGTTGTAGAACTGGTCTTTGTTCATCCCGGCTCTTTCCGATTCGCGGGATGCCAGCTTGATGGAAACCAGAGCACCGATCGCCATCATCACGCCATAGGTACCCAGGCGAAATGACCCGATTTCAAAGAGTGTTGGAAACATGAAAAGCAATCCTCATTGAAGAACCCGCACCGAGGAAGTGCGGGTCTTCCGTTGCGATCAGGTCACCGGTCGAAGTGGGCATAGCCCACCCGTGGGATCAGCTCAGACGCAGTTGCTGCACTTTGAGAACCGAGGGAATTTTCCCGATGTCCTTTAAGGCCTCTTCCGGGACGACCTCGTCTACGTTGAGCACGGTCACCGCTTCGCCACCTCGGTCTATACGACCCAGTGTCATATCCGAGATATTGATGTTGTGTTTTCCGAGAATAGCGCCAACGCTCCCGATCACGCCGGGAAGATCCTTGTTGCGCAGAAGCACCATCTGACCGTAAGGACGTGCATCCACATGGTAGCCGTCAATTCGCACGATCCGGGCATCGTTCTTGGCAAAGACCGTGCCATCCAAAGAGACGTCCCCATCCGAGGTGCAGAGCGTCAGTTGGATGAGATCGGCATAGTCACGGGTGTCCGTAGATTTCTGTTCCGTGATCTGGACGCCGCGTTCCTTGGCGATCACCGGTGCATTGACCATATTGATGGAGTATTCCAGATGTGGCTGGAAGATGCCGACCATTATCGCGCTGGTCAGTGATTTGACTTCCAAGTCCGCAACAGGTCCACTGAAAGTCGCGGTAATCTTCTGAGGAGCGCCTCTCTTAATCTGCGAGGCCAACAGCCCCATCTTCTCCGCCAGCCGGAGATATGGGGTCATGGTTTCCAGCAGATCAGGATCCACATAGGGGATGTTCGCCGCATTGCGGACTCCTTTGCCCGTCAAGGCGTCAACAACCTGTTCACAGACTTCGATGGCGACGTTGACCTGGGCTTCCGTAGTAGACGCACCAAGATGTGGTGCACAAAGACAATTGGGAGCCTTGAGCAGAGGATTGGTCGGCTCGGGTGGCTCCTTGGTGTAAACGTCAACGGCAGCGCCTGCGACTTTGCCTTCCTGCAATGCCTTCGCCAGCGCTTCCTCGTTGATAATACCGCCGCGAGCGCAGTTGATCAGTCGAACGCTCTTCTTCATCATGGCGAGTTCCTTTTCGCCGATAAGATTCAGCGTTTCCGCCGTCTTGGGTGTGTGAACGGTAATGTAGTCCGCCGTCTGGTAGATTGCTTCGAGAGTGGCCGGGGTGACGCCGATTCGTTTGGCACGCTCCTCGTCAATGTAGGGATCATTGCCGATGACGGTCATTCCAAAAGAGGCGCATCTCTTGGCGACTTCCGTACCGATTCTGCCCAGACCGATGATGCCGATCGTCTTGCCGTACAGCTCCGTCCCCTTGAAGGAAGACCGATCCCACTTGCCTTCCGCCAGAGAACTGGCGGCGGGAACCAAACATCTGGACAGACCAAGGATCAAGGTCATCGTCTGTTCCGCGGTGGCAATGGTATTGCCTCCCGGAGTGTTCATGACAATGATGCCCCGACGTGTTGCCGCATCCAGATCAACATTGTCCAAACCAACGCCGGCGCGTCCGATGACTTTCAACTTCTTACCAGCCTCAATCACTGCTGCGGTGGCCTTGGTATCACTGCGAACCAGAAGAACATCATAATCAGCGATACAGGCAACCAGTTCCTCTGGGGACAGTTTCAGTTTGACGTCCACTTCGAACAGGGCGTGATCTCGAAGAACTTTCAGACCCTCTTCAGCCATCTTGTCGGCAACCAGAACTTTGAACATCGTTCTCTCCTCTCTCTGAATGCATTCAGCGGGCTTATCAGACCCGAAAACTCGAAAAATATGCTCAAGCACATCACAAAGTGATGGTGCACCACACAAATATCAAAGCAGGAAACGACCCGTAATGTGCACTCCTCGAAAAATGCACCTCTCGTTTGAATTACTTGGCCGTCTTCCTGACCTTGTACGCATAGAGAACCTCGACGGCAGCGTCTATCGCTCTGCCGATCTCGGCGTCGAATCCAAGTTCCTTCAAAGCCATGCCGATAACGGTCAGAGCCATCGGAACGTCCATCAAATCAGCATACCCCATGGTCGAGACGCGGAAAATCTTCCCTTTCAGCTCGTCCTGTCCACCCGCAATGGTCAAACCGTATTCGACACGCACTTTCTTGGGCAGTGCATCTCCATTGACGCCTTGAGGCACGTTGACCGATGTCAGGGCGCTTGCCGGTCTCTTGGAGTAGAGTTCCAGACCCATGCGAATCATACCGGCACGCATCGCCTTGCCCATCTCTTCTGTTCGCGTCCAGACGGCTTCGATGCCTTCCTGTTTGATGATCTTGAGGGCTTCATCCAGACCCATGATCAGGGAGACTGCCGGAGTGTAAGCTGTGGTGTTCTTCTCCAGAGATTTCCTGGCCTTGGTATAGCTGAAATAGTACTCGGGACACTTTGCCGTCTTGGTCAATGCCCAAGCCTTCTCGCTGACGCTGGCAAAGGCAAGACCCGGGGGAAGCATGAGCGCCTTCTGCGAGCCTGTCACAACGATATCAATGCCCCATTCGTCGGTGAGGCATTTCTCAGAACCCATCGAACTGACCGCATCCACAACCAAAATTGCCGGTGTCTTGGACACAATGGCACCCAGTGCCTGGATGTCATGGAGTGTGCCCGTGCTGGTCTCGCAGTGGGTGGAATAGACCGCCTTCACGTCCGGATTTGCCTTCAGTGCCTTGTCCACCGAAGTCGGATCCACAGACTCACCCCACGGAACATCAATGGCGATGACTTCGACGCCAAATGCCTTGCAGATCTCTCCCCAACGCTCTCCAAACTTGCCTCCACGAATGCAGATCGCCTTGTCGCCGGGACTGAGAAAACTCGAAACGGCACCCTGCATGGCTCCGGTTCCGGACGATGCAAAGGTAAGGACACTGTTGGAAGTCTTGAAGACTTCTTTCAAACCCTCACTGACTGAGGCGAGAACCTTCTCGAATTCCGAAGTGCGATGATGGATGATTGGCTCCGCGGTTCGCAGCAGTACCGAAGGCGGAACCTCCGTTGGCCCTGGGGACATGATGTACTTCTTTAACACGATATTCTCCTCCTCCTGAAAAGCTCGACTTCAGTGACTCTGTCGTTCGCCGGAAATAAGCACCGCTGCGTTGTGGACACAACCCACATGGCCGCTGACTCCATCCGGCTCGGCAGGGAAACCCCGCTTATGGCTTTGAGGCGGTAATATACCGAGTTCTCAACTCAGTTGTCAAACGAATGTTCCGAGGGAATAGGCATCGTTGCAAGGCTTGGATCGGCAATCCGATGCCGTTGGAATCAAGGCACAGCATGCCGTTCCTTTTTGACTGCAAAACGCCTGGCAAGTCGCTATAATGCGCCCCAGTTGAAGACCGCCCGGATGCGGGTGCAGGGCATTTGATCCGCCTGAAGGCGTTCCTGTCTCGCTCTGCGGAAAGAGGCAAAGGACGGAACGGGTCATGACAGAAGGAGAGAGTATGCAGTTACAGACAGGTGAAAAGCATGGACAGGACGCATTGAGGCTTTCTATCCTGAGTTTGATCCTCGTGGGAACGGCATACTTTGCCGTTGGACTCCTGACACTCAGCCCTGCCTATGTGGACTTTGGCGATGGAAACTATCTCTATCTCTCCAAGAGGATTTCAGAAGGGGTACGGGTGTACCGAGATATGGTATCACCACAGCCGCCACTTCATCTGTTCTGTGGCGCGGCCTTGGTGCGGCTGGGGCAACTGTTGGGCAGTGAGATATACACGGTGCGCGTTTTTCTGCTCCTCTGGCATCTTGCAACGATGGGCATGGTGGCGGCAGTTGCCTGGCGTTTGTTCAAACGTCCGATGGTTGTCTTTGTGTCTGGCTTGATCTTTCTTTTCCTTCCCATCGGTTTCTGGTGGAGTCGAGGATATCAGTCAGAGAACTGGCTGATTCTGTGGCTGACGTGGGCTTTCTTCCTGCTCCTGCCCGCAGGGGGACAGGACGACTCTCCAGGCAAAGAGACAAAGAGATTGGTGCTGGCAGGTTTGCTCTCAATGCTCGCCGTCTATACAAACATGACCGCGTTGCCTTACGTTCTCCTGTTTCTGGTCTTCGTGCCTCTGCGCTTTGGAAAGAGGTCGCTGGCATTCCTGTCGCCGTTTTTTCTGGTCGGCGCAGCAGTGTTTCTGGTCATGCTGATTTATTCCGAAGGCACCTATATCGAGAACGTCTGGAGCAACCAGATCGGCACCTATCCCAAAGAGAACACCCTGCAATACTTCGCCGAAAAGCTCAGTGGTCAAGGTGTGAAGATTCTCTACCTCGAAGGACCGATGATCCTTCTGGCACTCCTGGGCTTGGCTCGATACATGCGCAGCACGGAGGTTCCAGCCAGGATGTTTGTCACCTGGTATTCCCTTTTTTGCTTTGGCTCGATCCTCTTTGTCACCAAAGGGGGAACGATGGACTACATTTTCTCTCTGGCAGAGCCTGTTCTGTCTGTGTTCGCTGCCTGGTTCCTCTGTGACCTTATCCATGAGTTGGGACTGTTCCGAAAAGGCTTCTGGACACAGAAGGCAAATCTTGTTCCCGCATTGGTTCTGTTTCCAACTATTCTGACAGTTCTGACTTTTCCGGCACTTCGGTTTGAAGCACAGACACTTGCGGAAGAAACCTATGAGAACAACACAGAAGGAGTTCTTGGGGTGATGAACTTCATTGAACAGCACTCCAAGCCCGGGGAACTTGTACTGATGCCCGCGTACTATGCCTATCTCAGTGGTCGGCGCCTTCCGTATGACTGCTCATCAAGTTATATGTGGTTCATGCGGTGGTTTAACGCCGATCGGGATGGCGCGAGGGATGCCAAAGTGGAAAGGCTTTTGGAAACCGTCACAGGAGCGCTTCGTCGAAAGGAGATCCGAATCGTCTTTCTGCACAAAAGGCAGTTCGGCGTGATTACGCCGATTCGCCAAGCGGTTGAGGAACATTACCGCCCGGTATCGCGCCTGCAAACTTTGAATGAAGACTTGGAGATTTTCTTGCCTCAATAGTGGAATGGTGTATCATCTGAGATGTAGAGTGGTGTGCTGGCCGACTCGGAGGAAACTGGACGCAAGCGGAATCCGGTTTCTCCCATCTATTCTTAGAAGAAGTGCGCCCCATACAATGATAGGCGCAGGCTGGCAGAGGAGAATGACTCGATGCAGATACGTCCGGCAAAGAAACTTGATCTTTTCCCTGTCTATCTTTTCGATCAACTGGATCAGGACAAGGCGAAGGTGGAAGCCACCGGAGCCGACGTCATTGATTTGAGTGTTGGCGACCCGGATCGAGAGACTCCCGCACACATTGTGCAAGCGCTTTGTGAAGCAGCCAGGAATCCCGATCATCAGCACTACCCTTCCTATCGTGGCTTGCCCGTATTCCGTAAGGCGATTGCAGACTGGTACGAGCAGGTCTTCCGTGTCACGTTGGATCCAGACGCTGAGGTGCTTTCTCTGATCGGCTCCAAAGGTGGAATCGGACATATCCCATCCGCGCTGGTCGATCCGGGAGATGTGGTGCTGATCCCAGATCCGTGCTATCCGGCTTACAAGCCTGGCATCGTGTTGGCTGACGCGAAGTTCGAGTCCATGCCCTTGTATGAGTCCAATGGGTATCTTCCTGATCTGAAGGCGATTCCGGCCTCGATATGCAAGCGAGCCAAACTGATGATTCTGAACTATCCTCAGAATCCGACGGCGGCGGTGGCAACGCGGGAATTCTTTGAAGAAGCCGTCGCGTTTGCGGAGCAAAACGAGATCATCATCGTTCACGATGCCGCATATAGTCAGGCCTATTTTGACGGCGAACGGGTCATCTCGTTCCTCGAAGTGCCTGGAGCCAAGGACGTTGGCATTGAGATTAACTCCATGTCCAAGACCTTCAATATGTCTGGCTGGCGAGTTGCCTATGCCGTGGGCAATAGACGGGTTCTCGCCGCCTTGGGCAAAGTGAAGTCCAATGTGGACATGGGAGTGTTCGAACCGATTCAGATCGCGGCAGTCGCGGCGCTGCGAGGTTCTCAGGACTGCGTGACACAGATGCGATCCCTGTACCAAGGCAGGCGGGACGTGCTCGTTGAGGGTCTCCGAAGTCTTGGCTGGAAGGTCGAGAAGCCAAAGGCCACGTTTTTCGTCTGGCTTCCCGTTCCCGAGAAGGGCAAACCGTCAGGGGTGTTCGCCTCGGAAGTCTTGCAGAAAGCGCACGTACTCATCACTCCAGGAAAAGGTTTTGGCGACTGTGGTGAGGGGTATGTTCGGATTGCCTTGACGGTTGAGGAAGAACGTTTTCGGGAGGTGATTCAGCGGCTGAAGAAATCGAACTTCGTATACTGATCGAGAAAGAAACACTTGGCGCGGACGAAGCGGGAAACAGCGTAGGGGTTCCCGACATTTTGACTTCCACAACACGATTCTGAAACACGGCGGAAAAGCCAAAGGTGAAAGGCTTCGACCGAAATCAGGCATTCAGAG
>JAKQFZ010000160.1 GCA_029558215.1 Candidatus Omnitrophota bacterium | reverse complement strand
GGTGCAGATCGAACCGGTCAGTATGGTGTGCCAGGTCGTGGTCCAAAACTCCAGCCGACAGCGTCGCGCCGGTTCACCACTGGATGGGTTCTTCGATGATGATTTCTTCGACGGCTTCTTCGGCCGCAGTCTGCGCAATATACGGTTGGTCTCCAATCCAGTGAACGTTGAAGTCCTCCCGCTTCCAGAAAGCGGTAAGCCGGCAGGTTTTCGGGGGGCTGTCGGGAAGTTTCGCCTGACGGCGGAGTTGGACAAGACGGATGTCACCGAGGGGAGCACTCTTCGGCTGAATGTACTGCTTCAAGGCGAAGGAAATCTTCGCACGATTTCAGATCCCGATCTCCCTTCCCTGGATGGATTCGAGCAATTCGAGGGCACACGCAAGGAAGATATTCGCGTCACGGAACGTGGTATGGTCGGGGGTATTGAGTATGAGTACGTTCTGATTCCAAAGAGTAGTGACATTCAAGAGATAGGTTCGTTGCGTTTCTCCTTCTTCGATCCGGAGACGCAACGCTATGAACAGATTCAGACAGCACCCATTCCGCTCCTGGTACGGCCACGTGAGAAATCTCAGGAAGAAGGAATCGTTGTCAGCGGCAGACGCCATCGCACCATCAAGATGGAAGGCGAGGATTTCCGACACATTGCTACAGATGTGGGCAGGATCAAGCACCAGGGGGATACTCTGTACCGTTCGGTGGGTTTCATTGCATCCGTTGCTCTGCCATGGTGTCTGGTGGCGGGAACCTGGGTCTGGCGTCGTCGGAAGCAGCAAATGGATGCCGACCCTATTGGAACGAGGAGAAGGAAGGCTGAATTCAAAGCGCTTCGTTCGCTGAGAGAAATCGAATCGTTGACACAGAACGATCCTACGGCGGCGTGTGCGTCGATTGAGGAAATCATCTACCGATATCTCGGTGACAAGTTCACGATAGAGGCACGCGGTCTGACCTCGGAACAACTCGTCGGAAAACTCATCACGCTTGGGCTGGACGGAGCACTTGCCGAGAAAGCAGGCG
>JAKQFZ010000154.1 GCA_029558215.1 Candidatus Omnitrophota bacterium | reverse complement strand
GTCTGAATTGCAGAGAAGAAACTCGCTCTGAGGAAGAAGGGCTCACCATACTTTGCGTATTCCTGCATCAGAGCGTTTGTCTTCTCAGCAATCCAAACATTGTAATGGTACTTCTCGGGAAGGTTCCACTTGTGCCTCTGCGGCTCGCAGTTGCCAGTTGGCTTACGGAAGTAATCCTTCCAGTTCAGGAGACCGTTTTCTTCCATCCAGATCGCGTAGTGTTGTCCAACATGCTGCTCATCCACATGATTGCGTGCCAGTTCAACGCGCTGGAATCCGTAAAAGGGACCATGAAATCCTCTCCAGAAGTCCAAGTCCTGCATGATGGGATAGGATTCCAGAGAGGGAAACTCCTCATTGCCTCTGAGGGGCTGGAAATGAGCCTTTCCAACGAGTGCTGTTCGATATCCCGCTTCGGACAAATTCGCTCCAACCGTGTGCTCCGTCTCAGGCAGTTTCGTTCCGAGGCTCCACGCACCATGCTGGCTAGGGTAGCGACCCGTGATGATGGAGGCGCGCGTTGGTGTACACGTTGGATTCGTGCAATAGGCACGAGCGAAGACAGTTCCTTCGGACGCCAGTCTGTCGAGATTGGGAGTCTTGACCTCTGGGTTCAGGAACCCAAGGGTGTTCCAGTGCTGTTGGTCACTTGTGATAAGAAGAATGTTCGGTCTGGTCGTCGTCATAGCATCGCATCCTCTCTGGAGATTCGGTCGGGTCGTTTCGAATCCAGTTCAGCCGATCTAAACTTCAAGGAGAACTCTCGGAGATGATCAAACCCCACCCGCTATTCAGTTGTCCAGCGCTCTGAGCGGTTCTTCTCGCCCATGCCAGAGTTGTATGTGGAGCGTCGTCTCTGTAGTTGTTGCGGTCATTGAGCAGCACATCAAAGGAGAATATCTCCCCTTGGGCGGGAGCGAAACTCCCAATCTCGGTTAAAGGCAACGATGCTTCCAGAACATAGCCACCACGAATCTTCCTTGCCTTGATCTCTGCTCCGCGAACCGGCTTCCTGCGGGTCATCTCATAGACATTCGGGTCTTTGCCACTTCGACCGGTGCCTATGACAAAATGATATTCGTCACTTGAAGGCTCGCTTTGGTCATCCTGACCGGCAAAACCCAGCAAGACTTCGATGCTGTCTCCGGAGGCGGAATTCTCGCCCGTCGCATCATTGATGAGGGGTGCCTTGTCTTTGACCTGTGCCGCGACAAGCATTGAGGAATCCGTCCAGCAGACCTGGACTTCTGCACTGGGACGAGCGCTGAGAGCTCGTGGTGATTCATCCTGTCTCAATACCTGTTCGTCGGAGCCAAGACTGATTGGATGATTCCATTTCCAGTCATTCAGTTTCCCGTCAATCTCCGGTCTTGCTGATAGG
>JAKQFZ010000132.1 GCA_029558215.1 Candidatus Omnitrophota bacterium | reverse complement strand
CGGACGTATCGTCGGGCCGGACTCACTCTGATCCAGTCGAGCGGGTCAGCATCTGCAGGCGTGCGGGCTATGCCCAGTCCTCTGCAATGCTTGCTTGCGAAAGAAACCGACTTCTCCGGAGTCTGAAATCCTGGGAGTTCGAATATGTTGACGCTTGCCATCGAGAGCTCGGATCAGATCGGCTCTGTCGCCGTTCTGAAAGACGACCGAGTGATCTGTTCCTTCACCTCGGGAGTGGAGAGAACTCACAGCGAGAAACTTCTTCCCTTGATTGATCTGGCGCTCTCGCAGTCGGGCATCGAAAAACGTGATCTGAATCTCATTGCCGTTTCCGCGGGACCCGGTTCCTTCACGGGCTTGCGAATCGGCGTGGGTCTGGCAAAGGGACTGGCAACCGGTCTGGGGATCCACGTTGTGCCGGTCGAAACTCTTCTCGCGTTGGCCTACAACGCCTGTGGATCAGAACGAGCTGTCTGTACCATGACCGTTTCACGCAAGAGTGAACTATACACAGCGATCTTCCGATGGTGCCAGAATCATTTCGAGCGCCTGGTGCCTGATTCTGTTCAGACGCCGGAAGATTTGATCGGCTCGATCACGGAGAAGACATTGTTTGTCGGCAACGGAGCGATACGTTGGCAGGAGTTTCTACGGGAAACGCTGGGCGATCGCTGTCTCATACTCCCCGAACCACTCAGTGTGCCACGAGCAGAGGCAGTAGGTATGCTTGGATATCAGGCGTTTCTTCGCGGTACCAGGTGCGACATTGACGCCTTGTCACCCACCTATGTTCGAGAGCCAACGCCTATCCTGCGTCAACGCGAGGCAACCAAGAAGGCGGAACTTCGATGAATCAGGTTCCATGTGTCACAATTCGTCCCATGAGACTTTCCGACATTGCCAAAGTGCTGCGCGTTGAACACGCTTCTTTTCCTTCGCCGTGGTCGGAAGACTCTTTTCGGGCGGAACTCCGTGATCCCGAACTTTCTTACCCCCTGATTCTGGAAGATATTGACGGAACATTCTGTGGCTATGCAATCTTTCACCACATCATTGATGAGATTCATCTGGTCAACATCGCTGTCGCCCCTGAACAGCGTCGAAAAGGTTATGCGGACAAACTGGTGAGAACGGTGCTCCATCTGGGAGAGGCTCTTGGGGGAAGGTTCTTCACGCTGGAAGTGCGTGCTTCCAACCATGCAGCACAGGCGCTGTACCTGAAGCACGGGTTTCATTCGGTTGCCCTGCGAAAGGGCTACTACCAGGATGAGGGCGAAGATGCGCTGGTCATGGTTCTCGAGGGCAGACCGCAAGTAGACCTTTCTGACGTATCACTTGATCCGGTTCTGCGGGTTGATTGAGACGCGTTGACACTGATTCAGTAGCCCACGTGCCTCTGCAGGTGCTGACCTGCGCAGAAACAGGAGAGCCGATCTCTTCCCAACCCCCTGCTCAGCGCGTTATTGGGAGTTCACCAAACATCTGCGGGCAGTGATACTCTGGTGAGGGCAGAGGAATGGGCATCCAGGAACCAAATTGATCATCGGTCTTACCACCGCATCGGTAGAAGTTGCCACGCCACAGGATCCCCGGTCTGGGTTGCGGGAAGGGTCTTACCTTCTGAAGTTCGTCCAACGGAACCTTTGCTTCAATCTCCCAGCCGTTGTCGTCAGGCGATTCTTCCTTGGTCGGTCCAGCAACGGTATGTCGAACCTCGATGGCGCGAATCGTTTCGAACGGTGCACGCAGGAGTGTGGAACGGCCGAAGCCCCATCCGAAAAGGA
>JAKQFZ010000116.1 GCA_029558215.1 Candidatus Omnitrophota bacterium | reverse complement strand
CTCTGACGGAAGGGTGGTTGTTGTCGGATGGAGCAACTCCCAGGACTACCCGCTTGCGGGAACCTGGGCACGTCCACGTTCGTCAGAGACGCTCTCTGAGGGAGTTGTCTCGGTCTTTGACAGTGAAGGAAGAATGCAGTGGTCATCCTACCTCGGAGGACTGATGGATGATCAGTGCCAATCAGTTGGAATGGACGAGGATTTCTCGATCTATGTCTGCGGATGGACTTCATCACAGGACTTTCCGTTGCAGGGCTTCTACGCTCGCAATCCAGGGGGTACCTATGGACAGGATGCTTTTGTGACCAAGTTTCTCTGGGATGGGATGCTTGACTGGTCTACATACCTCGGAGGCTATAACGCAGATCAAGGCCACAGCGTCACCGTTGCACCAGACGGCATGTGCTATGTGGCAGGTTCGACTTTATCTGACGACTTCCCTGTAACCAGTGACTCTCCCTATCCATTCGGTTCCTCCTACTGGGCGGGGTTTCTGACTCGTTATTCGCCAGAAGGCGCCATCGTCTGGTCAACGTGCCTGGCTGGATCGCTAAGTGATGAATGCTATGCAGTGGCAATGGACAATGGTAGAAACGCCTATGTGACCGGTCGAACGGATTCGCTTGATTTCCCGCTCCTGGCGCCCTTTTCCTCGACCGCTCTTCCCCGTGACACTTTCGTCAGTAAATATGCCCTCGAAGGCCATCGGGTATGGTCTACCTATCTTGGAGTATTGGGCAATGATGAAGGGCGAGGCATTGTGGTGGATCAGAACGGTGACGTTGTCGTCACGGGGATCAGTGCCCCTCACTTCCCTGTGCCACCAGCCAACCTCGCGTTGACTGAGGACACAACACCCTATAACTGCTTCGCAACTAAGATTTCGCAGAAGCACGACTTCTACGTCCATGCTGAGAAGGGGAATGATCTGAGCGGTGACGGTTCGCAGACCAATCCCTGGCAGAGCATCACGACAGGGCTGAAGGCGGCTCCCGCAGGCACGTCGGATGCATTGACGAATATCCATGTGTCTTCCGCAATCTACAGCGAGAATGCCGTCTTTCAGAATCAATACACCAAGGTTTTTGGAGGATACAATCCTGAGAAGTGGGACGACAGGGACTTGAAAGCCTATCCGACCACAGTGGATGGTCGTATGGCAGGACCCTGTTTTGCAGGTGCCAGAGGCATTGATATACGACTGGATGGCCTGACGATAAGAAATGGGTTTTCCGATCAGGTATCAGGCGGTGGAATACAGGGCTGGACAAACGTATTGCTCGACGACTGCATTGTGACAGGGTGCATGGTGGCGATCGGCGATGGCGGAGGAGTCTACGGCACAAGAGTGGAGGCACGCCGGTGCACATTCAGCAGCAATTCAGCCAATTCCGGGGGAGGGATATACGGGTACCAGGTTCTTGCGGAAAACTGCTTTTTCAACGGAAACTCCGCATCCTCACCATACGCCAAGGGGGGGGCAGTGTGGGGAGAATATGCCGAAGTTCGTGGCTGCAGTTTTCAGTACAACACCATTTCCGGTGACGGAGAGTGTCGCGGTGGCGGTCTCGCCGGTTCTCTGCTTGACATCTCCGATTCACATTTTGAAGGGAACAATAGTGGCTACTATGGGGGAGGCATCGCGGTCTGTCCGACAGAAGGCAACATGCGTGGGTTGGCCATGACCAACACTCACATTCTCAATAACAAATCCACGTCGCGAGGTGGGGGGATTCACTCAGTCTATGTGCTGTCAGTCACCGACTCGGTTATCCAAGGAAACGAATCGGATGTTGGCGCAGGAGTCTGTGTGGATGGGCTCACGGTCGGTTCCGTTTTTCGGAGCCGTATTCTGAGCAATGTGGCAACTGGTGCGGGAGGCGGTGTTTCAGGTAGCATTGTCAAGTTGAGGGAATGCCTTCTCAGCGGAAATGCCGCCAGTGAAAACGGTGGGGCAATCTCTGTCTTTTTCCCATCTCCGGGAGCAGCCGGTTTCGAACCCGTGGTTTCGGAGTGCATCATTCGTGATAACAGTGCAATCAGTGGGGGTGGTCTGATGCAGTCCGATCCCTACAGCGTTGGTGTCATTCAACTGGTGAACAATGTTTTCTGGAATAACACAGGTGGCGGTGCGTCCGTGGACTCTGGTCGCGTTGTCAATTGCGTCTTCCTCGACAACAAGAATCTACCAACTGCGGGAGGGGGAAGCGGTCTGCTGATACGAACGCAGAACGTCAGCGTCGTCAACACCATCTTCATGAACAATGCCGGATATGGGATCGAGGAAGACGAAGGAAATGAAGAGCCCAACATCATTGCGAACAACTGCTTCTATGGAAACGCATGGGCGGCGTACCGCTCGTTCTACTATGGGGATTTCCCAAGTGCGACAGAACTGAACGGATACTTTTTCGCTCAGCAGAACATAGATGGCAATCCGCTGCTGTCGGATCCGTCAACAGGAGACGTCCATCTCCTTGCAGGATCACCTTGTATTGACTCCGGAACAAGCCTTTACGCTCCGAACCGTGACATTGACGGCGATACAAGACCTTCGGGACTCGGTTATGAAATCGGAGCAGAGGAGTATTTCGAGGTTCCGACAGTGACCCCAACCCTCACGCCAACAAACACTCCGACGAACACGTTCACGCGCACCCCAACTCGAACACCAACCAATACATTCACCATCACTCCAACGCTCACTCCGACGAGAACGCATACACCCACAGACACACCAACGCTGTCCCCATCCAGCACGCCCACTGCAACTCCAACACGTACTCCCACGCGGACTCTCACTCCAACAAACACACCAACAATTACATCCACCAATACACCCACCAATACGCCAACGAGAACCCCGACCCGAACTCCGACTGTGACGCCGACCGCACTGATCACACCGCGTGCTCCCAGAAATCTGACGGCCAGTCAGAATCTGGAGTCGGAGATTCTGCTGAAATGGGATTTTGCAACCACGCTGGATTCTGTGGTCAGTTACATCATCCTGCGCGGCGACAGCAGCAACACAACACCCGTGCCCTATGATCAGATTTTTGTGACTGAAAGAGGCGTTTCTCCGAAAAGCAGTCGTTCTGAAGGCAACTCCGTGTCAAAGGCACATCTGACTGCGGATGATTTTGAATCCTATCTGGATGAAAAGGTTGTCCCAGGGCGTTCCTATTTCTACCAAGTCAAGGCGATCAACCGGCTCGGAAATGAAGGCCCCGTAAGCAATGGCGCGACAGGAATCGCGCTGGTGCGTTCGACGCCAGGGTTTGTGATCCGACCTTTCAATCCCTTTGTAGTAGTGCAGCCAGGCCAGAGACCTTTGTTTTTCCTGAACGTCATTCCTCAGAACGGATTCAAGGGCACGGTGAATTTTGTGCTGGAATCCAGTGACAGCTCGGGGCATTTCCTTCCCGCCACCATCACACCACCAGGCACGACACGGCTGCTTCTCGACCCTGCCTCGGATGTTGTTGAGTCGGTTACAAAGACGGTGACAGTCCGTGGATTCAGTTCTCCAAGCGGAGCGCAGTCCTCAGTGCAAGTTTCCTATCAGGTGGTGTCGCTCAACGCCAATCGCAGCTGGATTTCCATCAAGCCTACCCGCAGTTCAGTTCGCCTTGGAGATGCGACGTTGATCACCGGACACCTTGTCCCACGTCTCAGGGACAGGCTTGTTCAGATGGTGATACGGCAAGTCAACCGAAATACCGATCTCTCCCTTGCTGGCGCCGAAGAGATCGTTGACTTGACGACGGATAGTTTGGGACAGTTCGAATATCTCTTCCGTCCTACTCGTGCTGGCGTGTATGAGATCCTCTCGCGTTGGAATGGTACGGGTATCCTGCTTCCGGCAGAAAGCGGTCCCGAGAAGATTCTTGTCGCACCAAGGCTGTCTGCTATCTCACTTCGGGTAGACCAACTTCCATTGAACACCATTCTCCATGTGGGGGACACCATTAGATTTTCCGGACGTGTCAAGCCTGTCCCCACCAACGTCACAACTTCCCTTACTGCGGAAGTGCTTGTCTGGTACGACGGAGTGCCTTCTGCACAGAAGCCGTCTCTGCCCATTGTGAACGGAACCTACTCCGGAAGTCTCGTTCTGGAGCAGGCCGGTATTGTCAAGATGATGGCACGCTGGACGGGGAATCCGCCCGATACTCTGGGTGCGGAAAGCCCACCCGTCTTGCTGCCGGTTCGCGAAGAAGAGGATGATGCACCAAGACTTGCCGTCGTTCAGACGGATAACCCTGGCAGTTGTGCGATCATCGCGGGAGCAACCTCGACGGATCTCATACGTGGCACCAGGGATTATCTGGCCAATCTGTCCTACTCGGTCATGAACAAGCGCCGCTTCAATCACGCTCGACTGGTTTATTCCAATAATGTGCCGAGTCAGGATATCAACTGGGACGGTGTTCCCGATGCCGTTGTGGATTTTCCAGCGTCTTCACTCGCTTCGATAAACAGCGCCTTGACGGGCGCAGCCAACCAGTCTGGACCCGATGAACCGATCACCGTGTTTCTGATAGCCGAGAGCGCAGGCGCCGGCAAACTGAAGTTGGACGATGGAAGCGAGTTGACGGCGGCACAATTGGATACGTTGCTGAAGAACAAACTGGGTGAAACCAGAGAGATTCGTATTATCGTGGAATCCTCAACTGCGGGTGCCTTCTGTGAGGCGCTACAGGCACCAAATCGAACAATCATCTCAAGCACCAAGGCTGAGAAGGCCTCGTATCTCTCCGGTGGTCTTCTGTCCTTCTCTCAACTCTACTTCACTCAGGTTCAAATGGGCTGGGACATCAACCAGAGTTTTGAATACGCCAGAGACTATTTGAGAGCGACCTTTGGCTACTATGGTGCACCGGAGCCAATGATTATCAAGAGCACCAGTTACAGTCCAAGCACAAGTTACCATGGGTTGTCCAATACAGGTCAGGACTTGTTGCCGCCCGACATCGAGGGTGCATTTGAGCCTGTAGTTGTTGACACACCACAGCAGGTGGAAATCTTCGCGTTGGCTACAGACGATCTGAATGTGAATTCAGTGCAGGCCACCATACAGAAACCCGATGGTGCAGTCGTGGATATGACACTACAGCTCACAGATCCTGTTGCGCGCAAATATACGGCCGAATTGGATTCGAGTGTTCTGAGCGTGCTGGGTGCTTACAACATCACGATCGTTGCCCTTGATGATGCGAGAAACGTCTCTGAACCACACGTGTCGCATTTGACGGTGTTCTCACCCGCCGACCTGAATGGTGACATGGTCGTCAATGCAGAAGATCTGGTTCTGCTCATCGGAGAGATGGGACAGAGTTACAGTCCCCTTGAAATCGTTCGGGATGGAACCATGAACTACCTGGATCTGCTGGCGGTCGCCAGGTATTGGCAGAGATAGCTCGCATGGTCAACGCAGAAGAGACGTGCTAGACTTTCCGCGTAGGGAGTTAGTGATGTTCAGGAGGTTGGTATCATGATTCGCTCCAAACTGACTTTGTTCACAGTGCTGGTGGTCGTCGTCTGTGTCGGGTGTACGGCACAGGAAAGGCCACTGAGGCCAGGACAGACCAAGGGAATCTTTCGGGGCACCTGGTGGGGATATTACGAACGTGGCCGGTCGTACGCGGATGCCGGGATGATGGAAGAGGCGATCAAAGATTTTCAGGCTGCCATTCGTCTCCGCGCCGAGGATACACACTACGCGAGAACCTACGGAGTCCACTTCACGGCGTACTATCCCAACCGAGAGTTGGGTTGCTGCTATTTCGCTCAAGGGAAGGTTGACGATGCGAAAAAGGCATTGGACGCCTCTCAGAGAAGTGCGCCAACACACAAGACGGATCATTTTCTGGAGCTGATCACGCAGAAGCAGTTGCTTGCCACTCGGGATGACGCGGAGCCGCCGCAGTTGGCATTGCTCTGGCCTCCACATCAGAGTGATATCTTCATCAACCAATACGACGCCGTTCTCGAGGGGGAGTTGCAGGATGACCTTCGGGTCACCCAGATGGCAATCAACGATGCTCGTATTCAGATTCAGCCTGGAGAACGAACCAAGTTCTCTCATCCCATCAAGAATTTGCAGGAAGGTCCCAATCCGGTTCAACTGCGCGCAGTGGACTTGACCGGCAAGGAAACCGCTCAGGAGCATGTGGTGGTCGTGGACGTTGGCGGACCTGTGGTGAACCTGCAGGCGCCGGTTGTGGAAACCACGGCAACAGGCAAGAAGGTGACAGTCGCTGGCACAATTGAGGATGACAACCTGTTGTCTTCAGTCAAGATTGGGGATAGGGACTTGGGTGGAGACCATCAGAAGAGTGTAGCATTCACTGAGACTTTCGAGATTGGTTTGGACGTAAGCGAAATCAAAATCCTGGCTTCCGATCTGGCAGGCAACCAGTCCTCAGGCGTTGTTTCATTGGCTCCCACACCAACGCCAGCCGGACCTACGGATACGGTGCCTCCAACTCTTTCTTTGCCACCCGAGAAACTCGTATTCTTCACAGACATGGCAACCCTTGAGATTCGAGCGGAGGACAACCAATCAGTCACGTCTATCGAAATCGCTGGAAAGCCAGTAGCCGTTGTCCCATCGGCACAGGCCTTCACCGTACACCGAATTCCTTTGCAGGAAGGGGAGAATGTGATTCCCGTGAAAGTGGCAGACGCCGCGGGAAACATCACAGAGAAGGACGTTAAGGTCACTAAATACTCGCAAGCCATCAAGATGGTGGATGCCCGAATGGCTCTTGGCATGACGGCACAGGAAGAGGAAGGGCCGAAGATCGAAGTGGCGCCGCGTGTGCCTGACAAATTGGCTTCCGCTATCGTGGCGCGTGACCGTTTTCAGGTCAGCGTTTCCGAGACAGCCGCCAAAGATGCCCTGCTCCAGTCCAAAGTCCATGAGACACCTGACTCCATTGAAGTCGTGGTGCGAATGGTGGATCCCGAGACCGGTACGGTCATGGGTATTTTCGACGCATTTGAGAAAGATAAATCAGAAGCCACCCTTAAGTACCTCGCAGACATCGTCGCGGAAAAGATGGAAAACGCCATTCCCGTCATCGAGGGAACGGTTGCCAAAGTCGCGGGCTCTAATCTTGTGCTGACGTTCGGAGTGGATGCAGCACTGCCCAAGTACGCCCGATGCATCCTCTATCGGGACGGTGAAGAGATCAAGGATCCGAACACCGGCGCGGTCGTGGGATCTTTGACTGAGGAAGTCGCGGAATTGGTGGTGACCAATGTTCAGCAAAGAATGGTTCAGGCAAAAGTGAAACAGATGCTGGTCGCGGACGCCACCTTGGCTGTGGGAGATAAGGTCATCACCAAGTAGAGTGAATGCGAATACTAAGGAACAATCAGTCAACGCCATGAGGGCGGGATTCTTGGAAGCCCACAGTCCTGTCCTTTCTCGCGAAAGACTTCCTACGAGACAGAGGTTCTGTCCTGTCGTCTTGCTTTGTCTGTGTCTGGGGTACTTGTTCTTCGCAGGCATGGCATCGGCTCAGATGTCAGTTGAAGTTGTTGAGAACAAGTCCTTAACAGATGCATCCGAAGATGGTCTGTCTGGTTGGCTTCGGCTTGAAGGATTGGGCATCCGCGAAGTGCATCTGGAGAATCTTGGCAAACAGAACACAGCTGGTTTGGCGAACGCTCCCCAGAGGCTCCATCTTCGCTACGAGAATGATGGTATTTACAAGGTTCCAGTGGGAGCTTACCGAATCGCTGCCGCTCAACTGGCTGAGAGCGCAACAGCGGATCTCATCTACTCTTTGCAGCAGGCCTCAGCAAGAAGCATCACCGCTCGCGTCGTACCCGATGGGACAGAGACCTTGCGGATCGGAGGGCCGCTGACTGAGAGATTCAGTTATGCAACAGGCTCCTTTGGTGCGGACATTGTTCTCAGCTATGCCGGCTGCTTCAATGAATCTGAGTTGCGTTTTTCACGAGAGAGCCTCTCAGGGAGAAACGAGACTCTGCCCATGTGGGAAGTGCGAGATGCTTCGGGAATGCTTGTGCGTTCCGGCAGATTCAGTTTTGGCTGAGGGGGGACGTGCAGGGCTTCCGTTGGAATGCCCGCTTCTGCTTCGGGAACATTTCGCGCCAGTATCGTTGTGCCAGCTGGCGAGTTGGTGAAGCCTCAGTCATACAGTTTTGAATTCTATCCTCCCAAATGGAGTGCTTGGGTGTCTATCATGCCCGGTCTGCTTCTTGTGCTGAACCTGAGCATACTCCTCGGAGCGATTTACGTTGTCTGGCGACAAGCCTCACGGCGCTCTTGAGACGTGCAATGGATACATCGCCGCGGCAGTCCGTGGAAAGGCGTGGAGACTGGGTTCACGCATAGTCGTTCCTGCAATGTTCCTGTAGTGAAAGACGCTCTCGCCGAATCGAAAGTCCAAAGACACCGACAACAGCAGGATGATCAGAGCAAGGGCCTCCATAGCAACTGCCCTCTGGAAAATGAGCAGCCGAACTCTCTGACAAAGGGAGAGAAGCCCCTCCGATGCCAGCACCGCCATGGACGGATACAGTGGCAAGAAGAACTCAGCGCCGTTCAGGTTGATCCGCAACGGAAGAAGGAAGAGAGAGAGAAGCACAATTGTGGAAACCAGGTGGAGTCGAACCCATGAATGTCTTGAGGCGTCCAGGTCAGCCGACTTAAGCCGCTTCAACACTTCCCAGATTCCGACGAACATAAACAGAAGAATGGGAATGGGGGTGGTCGTCACAAGAAACCAAAACGGATAGAAGAACGGTGGACGCTCCAAGGTGAATCCAAAGATCTCCACTGTGCTCTCTGCCTCAAGTCTGTTGGCAGCCAGGTGCTCCACCGTTCGCATGACGGGATTGCGCCAAAGCCAAGGCCAGAGCACAAGGTGGACACTCAACCCCACAACAACCACCAGCAGCCAGAAGCGGCCTGACTTCAGAAGCGGTCTCGCGGTCAAGGTTCCCCTCTTCCACAACTCCAGCAACACATACAGCATATAACAGATGGGCGCGAGAACAATGGTCGCTTTGGTTCCAAGTCCGACGCCAAGGACAGTGCCAATGGCAATTCTGCAGCCCAGAGTGTCTTTCGCTCTGCGAAAAGTCCACAGCAGAACAAGCCAGAGAACCACAACAGCTGAACCGGTCGAAACCGAACAGAGACGCGCCAAGAATTGAGGCATCATCAGAACAAGAGCACCCGTCCAGAGAGCCTGACGCAGTCCTGCTTCCTGGAAAACCCAGACCAACAGGAGAAGAACGCTCGTCAACCCCAGCAGAAGAGGCAGCAACCGAGTTCGAGGAATGTCCTCTTCCCGCAGGACGGAAGGGATTATGCCCCCATCAACAAAAAGCCGTGACGGAGGCAATGGGGAAGCATCCGCCAGTACAACCGAGCCCGCTTGTCTACCTCGAAACAGAGCCATAAGGATGACAGGAACGTTGGGATGAAGATGGTGGGCATGCCAAGTCTGGGCGAGCAGATCATCATCGAACAACGCCTTCATTGGATCAAGACGCATCTGTTCGCACCAGTACCAGAAAACATTCATGGTGTGTATGTTCTGCTGCTCCATCCATTCAATTTCAGCATGTCGCAGCAGAAAGCGGCTGTAGACACAAGAACAGATGCCCGACACCATGAAAGCAACAAGGGCGATGGAGCAGCATGATCGAATCTTTGATGTGATGAAACAGACTGTCATGCGATCTTTCTGTGTGCCTCTTCATGTTGACTGCATCTTCAGTATTCCAGCAGCCTCAAGCACTCTCTGTTTGTTGACTCACCGCAGCGTTGAGTTCGTCGGGATTGTCTCTAATCGGGAGAAGAATCCGCACCAAAGCGCCGTGTGGTTCCAGATTCTCGGCTTCAATGTCGCCGGCATGCAAGTCCCGCACGATGGTCTGAACCCAACTGAGTCCGAGACCTCCCGCTACACGGCCTGTCTTGGTGGTGTATCCCGAGCGGAAAGTCCGGTGAATCTGATCGCCGGGGAGGCGTCGCCCTTCCTTGTCAAGAAAGCCGGTTCCGTTATCACGAATCTCGATGGCGATGTGATTGTCCTTTGCGGTAAGAGTCTGAACATGAATTTCGCCGAAATACTTCTCTTCAGACTGACCAATCTGAATGCTTCGTTTGGCGCATGCCTGACCCGCGTTGGAAAGCAGGTTAAACAGCGCCACTTTCAACAACCTCGGTTCGACAGCCACCTCAGCAAGACCTTTTTCATGCTCTGTGGTCAACACGACATTGCGAGAGGTCGAGAATTGAAAAAGATTCACAGCATCATCCACCAGATGGTTCATGTTCGTCAGCTCATACTGGGGACGTTTGGTCAAGCCCAGAGAGCGGTACAGATCGACCACTTCCTGCAACAGTTGCATGTTGTTCAACAGCCCCTGAAGCGACTGCCCGAAAATCTTTGCCTGCCGATCGTCACCAAGTTTCGGGAGTACGCGGTCGAGGTACATCTGCACCGTTCGAATATCCCATTTTGAGGTGGCAATCATATTGGTCAGATCGTGTCCCATACTCGTCGAGAGTGCCACGCTGATATCGGCTTTCTGCTTCTCGCTGCGAAGAAGGTGCGAGGCGATATTGGACAAAGTCTGCTCGATCTTGCTCGCCACATCTGCCACCATGGTTCTGTCTTCGTCAGCGAGGGATGACTTGGTGTGTCTTGCCTCAAGCACCAAGGCACCGTAGTGCAGGTCATCCACTTCAAGTGTTGCGACGATATAGCGATCGTCGGAATAGAGGCGCTTGATGGCAGTAGGCTCAAGACTGAATGCTTGTCCGTTCTGAAAACGAAGTTGGATGATCCCATCGTGCTCAGCAGGTTGAGCCTCCGGAGCGTCCGAACTGCCAACAGAAACGTAATGCGAGCCTGAAGGGACATAGAGAAACATCCAGAGATTGCCAA
>JAKQFZ010000084.1 GCA_029558215.1 Candidatus Omnitrophota bacterium | reverse complement strand
ACTTCACCTGAAAAGGATACATGTCATGATGCACCGAACTCTTTTCCTGATGATCGGATTGGTCAGTCTTGGTCTGTCTGTGATGCCTGCTCATGCAGCGACGGTGACACAGTTGGAGTTGACCGGAGGTGCCGTCAATTTCGGTGGGCAACATCACGAGATAATGGACCGTCTGCTCGGCCAAGAGGGCACATTGAAGTTGGGGCAGTATCAGGCTATGGGTGAGATCGTCCCGTCGATCGGCAAAGCGTGTGAGACGTTCTCGATCTTCACCTCGGGGTTCAGCGGGGCGCCGGTTCCGTCGGCTACAGTGTCCGGCTCCTCGATCTCCGTCGACTTGTCTTCACTCTTCTTTGGGGCGAGCCGTGGGAATTTTCATCAATCCTGGAACATCGGCAGTCTGGCGACCGGCCTGTTCAATCCAGACAGTCGTGAGTTTATGGTCTCCTGGAATCATGTGTTGGAGGGAGACAAGCAAGCAGGCCCGGCGACATTTTTCTTGAAGGGGATCGCAGCGTTCTCCATTGACACCCAGCCGGTTCCGATTCCTGCCGGTGTCGTACTCTATGCCACGGGGCTCTTCGGTGTAGGATCATGGACCTGGTGGCGCCGACGGGTAAGTCTCTCCGACGCTGCCTAAAACCGCTCCGCATCCTTCCTCTGGTTCCGAGAAGATACTTACTGAGCGAACCAGCCATTTCCTGGCGTTTCCACGCTCAACTTTTTGATCATTTCGAGCCTTCTGATCCAATCGTGCCCGACCAGAGTATGAGATCTTTCCACTCCTGGTTGCGCACCGAATGACAACGGATGCTCATGAATCGTTCAGATGTCTTCATTCCGATGGCTATCTCCAGGATTCACCGTTGACCATGCACGTAGGTTGCTGTAGGAATAACCATGATGACTAAAGAATCAAAAACACGAGCGAAGAGGGTGCGGTTCTTTCGTGCGTTGGCGGACGATATGAGAGTGCGTATTCTGGAACGGCTTAGGGGTGGAGAGCAGAATGTTTGCGCGCTTTCAGAGACATTCCAAACCGGCCAATCGAGACTCTCCTTCCATCTTCGTGTACTCAAAGATGCCGGTCTCGTGGTCTA
>JAKQFZ010000075.1 GCA_029558215.1 Candidatus Omnitrophota bacterium | reverse complement strand
CTCTGAGCGGAGTCTGCGCAGCGAAGAGTCTCTCTGTGCCTTTGCAGACGGGCTTCGGACTATAGGAGAGATTCCTCACTACGCGCGAAGACTTGCTTCGTTCGGAATGACGGTTCACTTCATCGCTCGCAGAACTGAGCTGGTACACCTCGGCAAAGAAAACTCTTCCCTGTAAGGGTGTGTTTTGGTATCTTTCCAGTTCGACTGAAAAACGAACTGAATTTTTGGAGGATGAAATGGCAACGTACAAGATAGCGGTCATACCCGGAGACGGCATCGGGCCGGAGGTTGCTGCAGAGGCGATAAAGGTCGCCCAGGCTGCAGCAAAGAAATACGGATGCAAACTCGAGTTGACATATTTTAACTGGGGTGGCGACCACTATCTCGCAACGGGCGAGTTGCTTCCTGAGGATGCCCTGGATCAGCTGAAGAAGTTTGATGCCATGTATCTGGGAGCCATTGGTCATCCCAAGGTCAAGACGGGCGTCTTGGAGAAGGGCATTCTGCTGAATCTTCGATTTGGTCTGGATCAGTACATCAACTTGCGTCCCGTGAAACTCTACCCGGGCGTTTGGACTCCGCTCAAAGACAAGGGGCCTAAGGATATTGATTTTGTTGTGGTTCGTGAGAATACGGAGAGCCTCTACGTCGGCATCGGCGGATTCTTCAAGAAGGGTACTCCTGACGAAGTCGCCATTCAGGAGATGGTGGCGACGAGAAAGGGTGTTGAGCGCGCCGTTCGTTACGCTTTCGAGTTCTGCCGAAAGAACGGGCGCAAGAAAGTCACGTTGTGCGACAAGTCAAATGTCTTGACATACGCTCACGACCTCTGGCAGCGAGTCTTCTGGGAAGTTGGTGAGGAATATCCGGCTCTCGAGAAAGACCATGCCCATGTGGATGCAATCACAATGTGGATGGTCAAGAATCCCGAATGGTTTGATGTCATCGTCACAGACAATATGCTTGGCGACATCATCACCGACCTGGGTGCCATGATCCAGGGAGGAATGGGCATTGCTGCTGGGGCAAATCTGAATCCTGAAGGACTGTCCATGTTTGAGCCGATCCATGGCTCTGCACCAAAATATGCTGGGCTGAACAAGGCGAATCCTCTGGCTGCCATTGCGTCCGCTGGTCTGATGATGGAGAACCTTGGCGAGAAGAAAGCCGGGGATGCCATCGAGCAGGCGATCATCAAAGCCCTCGGCGAAGGTCATATCAAGACTCTTTCCGCCGGTGGCGAAAAGAGCACCAGTGAGATCGGTGACTTAATTTCAGAGTTCGTTTCGGAGTAAAGATCCGATTCGGGTTGTTCACCTATTCAGAGAGCATTCCCTTTCCAGAACTGGAGGGAATGCTTTTTGATTGAGTTGGCGCTACGTGCTAAGGTCGCAGCT
>JAKQFZ010000072.1 GCA_029558215.1 Candidatus Omnitrophota bacterium | reverse complement strand
TCTGCTGATCGATGACGATGTTGATTTCCTTGCATCGAACAGGCTGCTGTTTGAGAGCGAGGGCTTCTCCGTAGTCACGTGTTCGGACGGGGATGAAGGTCTCGAAAAGGCCAAGACCTGCAAGCCGGCGGTGATTGTTTTGGACGTCATGATGAAGACTTCCACCGAAGGATTTCACCTTGCCAAGCAGCTTCGAAGCCTCCAGGAGACGAAGTCTGTTCCGATTGTCATGCTGACTGGAGTCAACCAGCACGCCCCATTCAAGTTTGAGGCTGAAGATACATGGCTTCCGGTTGACAAGTTCCTGGAGAAGCCGGTTGCGGCTTCCCAGTTGCTCGCAGAGGTCAAGGCGGTCATCTGAACGATCTATTGCTCTCCACCTTGTCCGGTGCGAATGAGGAGTGAGGGCACGATTAGAGGGAGTGAGCTATTCTATGGAGTATTCATCACCCGTCAAAGTACGAAGTCCATTCGTACAGAGTCTCTACAGTCTGAGACACGCAAACAGTCGAAAGATAGCCAAGAGCAAGGATCCCGACGTGTCCGAGAAGACGATCGGTCGCCTCAGTCAGTATCGGAGGATACTCAAGGAACTGCTCGATCAGTCCTTGGGGAATGTGTACTCGCATGAGCTGGCGCGGCGTGCAGGGGTTTCTGCTGCACAGGTGCGTCGGGATCTCATGGTTGTCGGGTACTCAGGTAATCCGCATTCTGGATATGAGATTGTGGCGCTCATCAAGAGCATCAGCAACTTCTTGGACGATTCTCAGGTACAACGGGTCGCCTTGATTGGCGTTGGCAGTCTGGGAAGAGCCATCCTTTCACAATTTGCTGGCAATGGAACGAGGCTTCAGATTACTGCTGCCTTTGACACCTCCGGCAACGCATCCAGCAGCGTTGTGACAGGTTGCAGATGCCGTCCGATCGAGGAACTCGAACAGGTCGTACAGGGCGAGGGTATCAAAGTCGGCCTCATCGCCGTCTCATCTACTGAAGCCCAGGCCGCGGCTGACCGACTGATCGAAGTTGGGGTACTCTCAATAGTAAATCTGACACCCGCTTCTATTCAGGTTCCCGACTACGTTCATGTCGAGAATCTGGACATTACCATGTCTGTTGAGCGGGCAGCATTTTATGCACGCCAAAGAGACTGAACACAGGGCAGGAGAAGAGGACTGACTATGGCAACTTCCATAGAGACCATTCTTGAGCAGCATCCCCATGCAGGACGGGATTCCCTTATCCCGATCCTCCAGGAAGTGCAGGAAAACGAGGGATTCATATCACAGGATGCGGTCGTTCGAATTAGCGATCACCTTGGCTTGGCTGCAAGCAAGATCTATGGCGTTTCGACCTTCTACAACCAGTTTCGATTTCACGCACCGGGACGATTTCATATTCAAGTGTGTCGTGGCACTGCGTGTCATGTCAAAGGCTCCGCGGCGGTTCTGGAATCTCTGATGCGGGCACTAAAGCTCAAGTCGGGTGAGACCACTCGCGATGGCCTTTTCAGCTTGGAAGTCGTTGCCTGCATAGGAGCTTGTGGTCAAGCTCCCGTCATTGCCGTAAACGGAGAGTTTCACGCCAAGGTCACTCCTGACAGCGTCGTAGAGATCATAGAGGATTACCGCAGACAGGCGGCGGAGCGATCATGAACTCAACTTCAACACAGAGTCAAATCAAGGCCGGCTCGCTTGCCAATGTTTCTGATAAGGCGATGTCCCTGCTCGGCAAGAGCGGCACAAGCGGCAAGTACGGTGAGTCTTCTGGTGATGCCAAGAGGCTTGCCCAGAATACTGTCTTCTATCTTGGCATGGGAACTTGCGGACTGGGAGCCGGTGCAGGCAAGACGTTGGAAGTTCTCAAGGCGGAACTTGCTGCAAGAGGGGCTACAGCGCACATCGTCGAAGTCGGTTGTATCGGACTGTGTTCTGCAGAGCCGATGATGGACGTGCAGCTGCCAGGCAGAACTCGGGTTTCATTCATGCAGATTACTGCGGAGCGAGTGCCTTCATTTCTGGATGCAGTGCTCAATGGAGAGATGCCCTCGGAAAGAGTTCTTGGGCAGCATCGGTGTAATCAGTGTACCGCCTGGGAAGGAGTGCCATTCATTGACGAGCATCCCTTCTTTGCACCTCAGACACGATGGGTTCTTGCCAATTGCGGAATCATTGACCCAAATCAAATAGAGCAATATGGAGCGCGCGGGGGATATGAGGCTCTACGGAAGGCTCTGCAAACCATGACTCCTTCAGAGGTCTGCGATGAGGTGGAGCGCAGTGGACTTCGCGGGCGTGGGGGCGGTGGTTTTCCAACGGGCAGAAAATGGAAATTCGCGCTCAATGCCGAGTCGCCTCAGAAGTATCTCATCTGCAATGCCGATGAAGGCGATCCCGGAGCATTCATGGATCGGGCAGTGATCGAGGGGGATCCGCATCGTTTGGTGGAAGGGATCGCCATCGCAGCCTATGCCATTGGGGCTTCCAAAGCCTACATCTACATCAGGGCGGAGTACCCTCTGGCGATCGGCCGACTCAAGAATGCTCTGGCGCAGGCACGGGAATGCGGTCTCATAAGCTCCAACATTCTCGATACCGG
>JAKQFZ010000071.1 GCA_029558215.1 Candidatus Omnitrophota bacterium | reverse complement strand
CCCAGCTCGTATCGCGATCCAGCTCGCCCTCCTGCGCCGCCAGGTGCGCATCGAGTTCCTGGTTGATGATCTGAAGTGCTGTCCGGACAGACATCGGCGAACCATCCGCCTCGATCACCTTGCTGTAACGAGAGTAAATGGTCATCCCCGGCCCGATGGCGGCTTGGGCGAGGTCGACGGGAGCAATTCCCGCCTGCGTTAGGGCAGCGAAAGCGGCTGGCAGTTCCTTTCGCAGGACCGAGGCGAATTCCTTCCGCGTAGCCATTGCCGCACTCGTGCTGCGCTGGCGAGCAACGAGAACGACGGCAGAGGCAAGGGCGTTTGTTCCACGCGCAACACTCCGAGCTTTCTTGGTTGTACGGATAGGCCATGTTCCCGTGATCTGGAATCCGGCTTCAACCAAGCCTTCAAGCATCGTCTCCCAACCAGTTGAAGATCTTTGTGTCTCGTCATCATCCATATCATCTTCCTGTTGCTTGAAGGCGTAGTAGACAGTGATAGGAACTGAAGGATTTGAACATTCGTGTATTGCCTTGAATACGAGCTGAAAGCCATCGCGGAAGTGTCTCTCTGCCTTTTCAAGGGAGCCATGGCGCGTAGGTGATGCTATGAGTTCAGGCTCCTTGGGCGTGAGTAACGTCGCAAATGTTTGAGGGTCGATCTTTCGCAAGACCAAACGAAGCCACACATAGAAGAAGTCTGCCAGGTCAGCATAGCTGATGTTGTCGTAGTATGGCGGATCAGTCGAAATCACAGGAGCCGCATCAAACTTCGGTTGGGCCTTTCTGGCATCGAGTTGCGCAACTCGAGCCACCGGCATATTCGGACAGACTGCCTCAATCGAGTTGGCCACCCATTCGGCAGCAACTAAGAAAGACAGTTTGCCAACGATGGGGTTTGCCTCGCAGAAATCCCAGGCCATAGGAATGGCCTGCCGCTGAAAAAGATTTCTCACATTTTCATTCGTTGGGTTCCACGTAGATAGGCTGCTGTGATAGTCGGTCATCCTTGATAATGCACAGGTCAGGTATGTTGCCACGGCATCCGCATAGTCCTTATCTCCTTTAGAATCAGCGTCTATTTTCTTGTGCACTTCTTCGATCAGTTCACCGATTGTTGTCAAAGCGACCAGTTGTCGTGCTGTGAACAGATCACCCAGATTATCCATGCCATAAACGGGCGGTTGAAAGTTCCGGTGTTTTTTGGGCATCTCACAATCCGGCTGCCAGCTTGGGACAGCGCGTTCAGCGGCCTTAATGTGGGTTTCAGTGGGAGCATGATAGACTCTGCAACGATTCCCCTCCGTAATTATGGCCATCATTCGGTTCTTCATATTGCCATTCTTGGCTTGCTCTCGAACGTAAGGGAAAGGCATGGGATTCTTGCTAAGCAGGCAGATAGCCCCCTTTCGGGAAACAGTTCCTTCCATCTCAGGCTTTACGTCTTGCGCAATACGAAAGTTAACGGAATTGCTTTTTCGGTCAATTGTCGGGATAATCCAAACTTGACGTTTCTTTCCAGCCAGTTTGAATGACCTTACCAACGGAACAGGAGCACCATTGTATGAGGGATCGGGACTCGGTACGGTCCTTGCCCAAAGCCAGGCAACCACGTCCCGACCATCCGGTCCTTTAGGAAAGAGGTGCTCAAGTTTCTTCGCGGCCTTCTGGCACACCCATTTGCCATACCATCGAATATCCTCAGCAAGACCAGTCGTCCCTCTCCAATCGGTTACCCTCAACAAGTCATTCTTATCGAATGGATGAACCGGAGAACGGTCCTTAAACTTCGGCGGGAACTCCAACAAGGCCCGCTGGATGGTGACCGCCACGGGATTGAGATCGCTGCTCGTGACCTTCAG
>JAKQFZ010000042.1 GCA_029558215.1 Candidatus Omnitrophota bacterium | reverse complement strand
AACTCGGCAGATGGTTGTTCCTGGCCGTTGTGGATTATCAACTGCCTGCCCGAGTGAGCCGCGAACTTCCAGCGCCTTTCGGTAGGAGGCTTAACGGGCTCACCCTCGGCCTCCTCAAGGATCAGAGCACAACGGAACTGACGCAACCAGTAGCCCGACAGGCGCTCCTCGAGGACCGGCTTGGCCATGGTGGGACGGTGAACAAATACCTGGTCCCCGTTCTGGTTGTGGCCGGTATAGATCCCAACATGGGTGATCGTGTTCGGGCCCCAATCTCCCTCATAGGTATCATTCCAAAACAAGATGGCGCCAGGTTTCAGGTGCTCGGGACGAACGACCAGTTGGCCGAGGTCACGACCCGCGAGAGAGCTTGCCAGGTTGATCCCGGTCCAGAGCCCGTCAACGGGTTCCTTGGTTACGGAGTTGGCTAGCGGGTGCTTGGCTTGTCTGAGGACGTGGCGCACGAATGCCATGCACTGCTCCCGAACTCCTGGATTGAACTCCTTACCGATCCACTCTCGGGCTTTTGCTGCAACTCTGCTCATGTGTTCCTCCGTTGATTCATTAGCTGGATCTTCTTGATAAACTCGCCAACTTCTTTCTTGGCCGACTCAGACCCGCGAGCCTTGGTCTGAACAAAGTGGTCGACGCTAACCTGCAGAGAATCTTTGGGAAGAGAGAGCCTTTTCGGGGCCCATGAAACAAGGCCCTTTGCGATTCGCTCAAGGGCCATCTGGATCATCAACTCTCGGAGCCTCTGCAGGTGGACTAAAAAAAATTGTTGAGAGTTTCGACGACGACCTCAACAAGGACGGCGCAAATTTCCTTGTCGTGCTCACCGGGGATGTCGATCTTGTTCTCCTTGAGAAGGGAGAGGAGAGATTGGGTCGCAGCGGCCTTCTTTTGCTCGCCGGTTCCGCCTTTTTCTTCGGCAGCAACAACCACCTTTTGGGCGAGATCAAACACCAGGGGAAGGTTTTTGAATACGGATTCCCAACCGGGGTAACGAGACTTCAAGAACTTCGAGAAGATGAACTTGAGGATCTTTTGCATTAGCTGATTCATTTGGACCTCCTAGTTTGTTTGGGGCTTCTTTTCTTTTGGCATTCCAGGGGCATGGACCGAAATCGTGACGTCGCGCAGGTGATCAATAGCTTCAACCAGCTTGTCTCCCAGGCTATTGACCGAGGACTTGAGTTCTCCGATGGCAGCTGAGAAAATTCGGGACTGATCAAGGAGGATCTCACGATCACGCTCCTGCTTCTTCTCTTCACGGATTAGAAGCATAGGGATATGCTTGGTCATGATGAAGTGAATCATGAAGATCAGGGATATGAGAGCGATCA
>JAKQFZ010001134.1 GCA_029558215.1 Candidatus Omnitrophota bacterium | reverse complement strand
CGACATCCTTCACTTTCCTACAGAAGGTCTCAACCCACTGCGACTGGAAGGGCTTGGCCATCTGGCCGAGAATTAACTAGAGCAAAGCACCTCGTGGGCACGAGACTCTGAGGGGGTCATCTAGTGTCCCAATCCGTTGAGCACCATTTTCACCATCTTTCTTACCAACTCAAGGTTTTGGAGAGCGACGGAACTGCTTTCCAGGCCCTATTTGAGAGCATTATGTCCAGAGCTCACCCCGATAACTTTCAGGCGGTTCGTACCTATGGTAATCAGGGGGATTGGAAATGTGATGGTAGGATGAATGGGCAGTACTTCCAGTGCTACGCACCTGATGCCATGAAAGAAGCAAGGCTTAGAGCAAAGATGAGCGCGGACTACGAGGGATGCTTGGCACGATGGAAAGAGGATGTGAGGACATGGACGCTCGTTCACAATGGGAAGAGTGGCTTACCCCCTGGGGCATGTACGCTTGCCGATCAACTAGCAGAGAAACATGGGGTTGCCATAACTCAATGGAATCGACATAGGCTTTGGCAGGAACTCGACGCACTGCCACTGCACAAGCGGGAGGAGATACTTGGCAGTGTCCCGTCGAGGAAGGATGTCCAGAGTGTGACTTTCGCCGAACTGAAGGTCATCGTAGACTATCTTGCGAGAACCAATCCGGATGCGACGCAGGTAGGCCCAGTATCGACGCCAGAGGAGAAAATCTCTGTGAATCATCTCAGCTCGTATGCTGGCCAGCTTATCAGGCTCGGAGTAGCCCAAACGAGGCAAGTCCAGGACTATATAGACCGTCACCCCGACCCATCGGTAGGGGAAGTCCTGAAGAAACGTTTCTCTGAGGAGTATGGACATCTCCGTGAAGAGGTAGACGGAGACAACGACCTGCTGTTCGGCAAAATGTATAGATTTGCCTCTATAGGTTCGGAGAACGCCAGAATTCAGGGGGCTGGTCTTGCAGTGCTAGTGCATTTCTTCGTGACTTGCGATGTATTTGAGTCCGGGAGGATACCATGATGATCCTGCCCAGCAAGCACTTGTCGACCTACAGATCTCTCATTGGCATAGGCAGCGAGATACTTCGCTGTCTCGACCGCCCGCGAACGGTTTCGGACCTGTGGGACAAAATGTCAAGTGGAGCATACAGAACCGATGGCAAGTGGACGCTGGGGTTTTCGCAGTTCGTTCTCGCTCTAGACTTCCTGTATGTGGTGGACCTCGTTCGGTTTGACCATGGGGTGCTGATGAGGAGCAAGAGCAGATGATAATCAGAAGAATCACGGCAAACGACTCGAGGTTTCGCGGAAATGCTGCGGTGTTCGAGACAGGGCTGAATGTTGTTCTTGCCGATCGGCATCGGGCGGCCAAAGAACGCCAGACTACAAATGGGGCAGGAAAAACGACCCTCCTAGAGATAGTCCACTATTGCCTTGGCCGTGATGTGGCTCGAGATAAGGGCTGCATCTTCGCGAAACCGCAGTTATCCGATTGGGAGTTCACGGTACAGCTTGAAGGGGATGACCAGCGGACATCCTTTTCGAGAAGGACTGCGGATCGAAACACGATGAGAATCGAGTGTCTTCCCGAATGTGCAGAATTCATGAACTATCCTTCCGCAAAGAGGCGTCTGGATGAGATCACGATCAGTCGGACGCATTTCTCGGAACCAGCTGGGTGTTTCTTTTTTGATCTTCCCGTGGAGGCATCCGAATCCTATAGACCGAAGTTTAGGGCCCTTCTATCTTACCTAGTCAGGCTCGGCAAAGATGCCTTCCTCAGCCCATTCGCTAATAGCGGTAAACAGCAACCTTGGGATGAACAGGCATGCACGGCTTTTCTGCTTGGCTTAAATCCAGCGTATGCTGGTGAGATGCGGCGATTGAAGGACAAAGAAGACCGCCTAAAGGCACTGACTTACTTGGCCAATTCCGATGAAAGAAGTGCCGGCGGAAGTCAGAGTACTGCGAGTCTATTCGCGCGGGTTACCAGGCTCAGGGAGTCCGTTGAGAAGGAGAAGCATGCGCTTGCGTCGTTCAAGGTATTGGACAACTACGAGGCCTATGAACAGAGAGCAAATGAGTTGACCGTAAGAATCCACGATCTGGTAAACGACAACATAGTAGACGAGCAGCTGATTGGTCACTACGAGCTCGTTGGGCAGTCGGAGGTTGATAGCAGCCCAGAGGACATTGCGAGGGTGTACCATGAGGCGGGCTTGGCCTTACCCGAGCATGTGACAAAGACTCTTGATGATATTCGGGGATTTCACGCAACGATCGTGTCTAATAGAAAGCGGTTTGTCGAGGTCGAGCTTTCGCGACTTCGCGAGGGCGTTCTCAAAAGGCGGACAGCGATATCTGAGCTCACTGAGCAGAGAGCCTCTGTCATGGGAACCCTCGCTGATTCTGGAGCATTGCGGGACTTTGCGGAACTCGAGAGGCGGCACTCAGAGACACTTCATCTCCTAAGTGAAGCAGAGAGTGCATATGGCACAAGAATGGAGATTGACAGTGGTCGCGCCTCTTTGAGAAGAGAACGCTTGGATGCGCGGGGAAGGGCTGAGATTGACCTGCGAGAACGCGAAGAGCTCAGAAGGAAAGCCGTATTGCTGTTCAATGAGAATTCCCAGGTTCTGTACGAGTCTCCCGGGGATCTGCTCTTTGAGATTGCGGATACTGGTTTTCGGTACGGGGTTGAGATCGAGCGAGCACGCAGCGCTGGAGTAGGCAACATGAAGGTCTTTTGTTACGACCTTATGCTGATGCAGCTGCCCCGAATAGGTCGTTTTCCTAGGTTCCTGGTGCATGATAGTCCCATCTTTGAGGGTGTTGATGGGCGACAGAAGGCAAAGGCAATTGAGCTGGCAGCGGCCGAATCTCAACGTCTGGGCTTTCAGTACATCATGGCGATCAACCGCGACGATGTTCCTTGGTCCGATTTCTCTCCCGGCTTCGAGAGACTCTTCCGCATGGCTGTTCGACTCGAACTCAGTGACCAGGGAGATGGTGGTCTCCTCGGATTTCAAGTCTAGGTGCACGCAGTCACGGGACGTTTCCGTGATTAGCGGATATCGCGACGTGGCGATTCTCTCCTGACGTAGTCGGCAGAGTCTTTCTTGGGCTGGGATCAAGGGTGAGGCTTTCCTGGA
>JAKQFZ010001119.1 GCA_029558215.1 Candidatus Omnitrophota bacterium | reverse complement strand
CTTTCAAGATAACGGCGTCCAAGAGCCGCCAAGTAACGAAGTACGTTCCTCCTTCTTTCTGTAGGTGTGGGAGTTCACCACGGCTACTCGGCTCCACAAAGGGCGTCGTGCGGGGATCAACGAAGTCAAGAGCAGCAGGCTGGAAGCCTGCACCACAAGAAGAGGCAGGCAGGAAGCCCGCACCACAATGGCGAGCACCACAACTGGAGAAGGGCCAGTCCTCGGGATTCACACACAAATTCGCCACCACGGGGTTGTTCTCGATATACTGGCAAAAAAGGGCAACATGCTCCGCTTGTCTTGTCAAATGGTCGAATGACTCGCGTTCCCATAGAGATCCCTCACGTTGCAGAAGGCGGTTGATCTTGTTAGCGGTGAAAGACTTCCAGGAGTGAAGGATGTCACTGAGTTGGTGGCTCGCAAGAGGCTGAACAACTACATGAACATGATTCGGCATGATACACCATGAGAGAAGGTTGTATCGTCTTCCATGAAAGTGCAGAAGGGCATCCTGAACGATCTGTGCAACCTCGGGTCGCCTGAGCACACAAGAACCCAACGTGAGAGGGGGTTCTGAGTTTTCCATGACTTGTTGTGGTGCAGGCATCTTGCCTGCTTTCTCTTCCGGATCGGAAGCAGGCTGGAAGCCCACATCACAAGGAGAAGCAGGCTGGAAGCCTGCACCACAATCAGAGCGCTTCTTCATTTCGCCCCAGTTGACAGTGGAGGCGAGACCGTCCTCCAAGCCGAACTCAGTCTGTAGCAGTTCATGAACGCTATGCACGATGTAAGAAACCACAGGTTTCGGCGTGTAGAAGACACCGCGCTGCATCCGCTTCTTGGCGTCGTATTCCTTCAGGAACAACTCGTAGAAATGGATGACCGGATCTTCCTGCGGGTTCTTGTCGCCAAAATCCCGAAGCACCGCCTCCATGTTAGCCTTCCGAAGCGTCTCAACCACCTCATTGACGCCCAACTCATCGAAATCAATGTGAGACTTACGCCCGCCGGTGGAAAGAAAGGTCTCCAATAACTCCTTAAGGAAAGGATTTGTGATGGGAACCATGTCCGCTACGTTCTCTACGACCAAATCAGCGGGGCGTGAGATTCTTGCCGACAGAAGCCCGTAAGCGATAGTCTGAGCGTACATATCAGCGAAGTCGTCATCCTCGAGATCGTGAATCAGCGATTCCTTGAAGGAAAGCATAAGGCTTCGCAGAGGTCCTCTCTTGGACTCCACGCCAAGAACGGCGTTGACTCTCTTACGGATGACCTTGGCAAGGTCTGCCAGGCGCAAAGCCATCTCCTTCGAAGTCCCGATAACTTCCCGATGCTTCAATGTGAAAGCCGAGGACCATTTTTCGCGCCAATTCTCCAGATCGCCTTGATTGTCAGGCCACTTGAGTTTCTCGGAAAGCTCATGATGCACATTGTCCAGATGAAGAGCCGTGTCCGCATCATCCCAGCCCAGGACCCTCAAGGCAGGAAGGTCCCCCGAATGCGGGTCTTCGGAGAAATGAGCGAAGGTAATATGTCTCTGCTGCTCTTCCCCATAGGCGGAGATGAAAAGCAGATCGTGAAGATTCCAAGCCGCCTGATTCGCTTTCGCGCCGGAAGAGCGCTTTCGGATGACAAGGGAACGAAGAACGCGCCTCAACGCAACCACCGGCAGCCGCTTCGGCTCAAACTTGACGAAGAAGATGCCCCACGGCTGGCCGGTTCGCAGCGGGCGCAGCTGCTTGATCTCCTGCACC
>JAKQFZ010001118.1 GCA_029558215.1 Candidatus Omnitrophota bacterium | reverse complement strand
GGAGTGCTCGTTGGGGTCCGGGTTGGGGTGTTGGTTGGAGTGAACGTCCTCGTTGCTGTGTAGGTCGCTGTAGGTGACGGCAGATCAGTCGGTGTGTTGGTCGGAGTATTCGTATCTTGGGGTGTAATCGTGCCAGTTGGTGTATCCGTGGGAACACTGGTTGGTGTCTGAGTGGGAGTGTTGGTTGGAATAACCGTGTCTGTTGGAGTTTCAGTCGGGACTACCATTTCGGCGAAGGTAGGTGCTCCGATTCGGAAGTACTGGTTGTCAACCGGTAGTGCAACGCTTGTGTCAGGCACAGGATCTTCCCAGCCTTCATAGAGGATGACATGGGGAACCGGACTATACCCGCCTGTTGGATTCTGCGTCATCTTGGTACCTACGATGACCAAAGAGCCGTTGGAAAGGAAAGTGAGATCGGACAGCATGTCCATGTCCGCTTGTGGAATGACCTTTGTGAAAGTGACGTCATACGGATAGCCGTAGGCAAAAAGACTGTTCGCACTGGGATTCAGGACAAACAGTGATCCATCTGGCGATGCATCCATTCGACATCCGGAAGCAGGGAAAGCCAACGGCAGACTCAGAGACGGTGTCACTTGGTATATCTGACCCACAGGAATGTCAAAGATGTCTATGCGTCCTGTTGGGTTTGCCCCGATGTCGCCTGCCTCGACGAGCACCGCAAAGCGATCCTCGCCAAGATATGCAATATCCCGAGGGGAAGCAGGATATCCGATGGTCAAGTACAACTCATGAATCCACTGTCCTGGAACATCCAGAACTGCCACTTTGGGCATCCCAGGATCCAGATAGATGACAGTGTTCTCGTCCGTGTCGTCAAGGTCTGAGACACCATACATTCCAGGCAGATCATGGACGATCGGACTGGAATCGAATACATCTCTGAAGGCAAAGCCATGTCCAGTCGAACTGTCTGACAATCCGATCCTCCCATCCTGATAGGCCGTGATGTCACTGAAGATGGCGTCCTGGTTCTGCCAGGGACTCAGATCGAGTATGTCGGGACTTGCGTCTGAGATACTCTCGAATGAGACCACCTGACCACTGGTGAGTACATGGAAAGCGTCAGGATTTACCGGCTTCATTGTCGGAGTACTGGTTGGAGTGAACGTCGGAGTTGGCAGCGTCTCAGAAATGACATGGAAACCATAGCCGCGCCACAGAGGTTGGGTCTCATCACCAATCTGAGCACTGCACATATTGTTGACGTCGCATCCCAAGGTCAGTGGCAGCCCCATGCCGTAGGGCAAGTCCATCTCGTAGTCGCTCTGCAGACACTTGCTGAACGGCAGAGACTGACTTTCAATGCGGAACGTGTCGCTGCTGCTTTGAATGGCGCTGAAGCCCATTTGGGCACCCATCTCATTGATGCCATTGACGATCTGGTCAATAATGCACTGCTTTGATTCCTCACATCCGCCGGTCATGCAGTTTTCACACCAGACCTCAACAGACAAGAGCGCATTGGCCGTATAGACCGGCTCGCAAACTCCGGCGGGCAACAGAGGCATCAGCAGGAAGTTGAAGTACATCTCCGCCAACAGCGGTTCCATACAGGTTATCTGAACCTCGTTGTACCAGATCGGTTCTGGTGTTGGAGTGGGTGTGTCAGTATCCAAAGGTGTTGGGGTGAATGTTGGCGTATCCATACCCGGTTCGTTGATGACAGAGAACTTGTATCCGCTGACGAATTCCAGCGTCTCATCTCCGACAACGCCATTGCAGAC
>JAKQFZ010001103.1 GCA_029558215.1 Candidatus Omnitrophota bacterium | reverse complement strand
AATGCCCAATATTGCCTGTTCTGGAAAGGGTGTTGCAATCCGTCAACATCACTCCGGATTTCTGCTATTGCTATCCGCTCCGTATAGAGGTCCCGCTAAATCCTGATGATTCGATTGCGGTCACAGTACAGTCCATGACATCACGTGCGGGCGTATATACGGACGTCCTCACCGTTAATGTAAACCCATTCGTCTTGGAGCAGAAGCTGGCTGACGAATATGAGGAATTTAGGTTCTAGTGGTAAGGGCCGAGAACGCTGCTGTCTACAACGATTAATATTGCTTCAGAGAAGACGTTCTCGGCCCTGCTACCCAAACGACTGCGAATCCTGACAAATGTGCGTAATGCCCATGATGAGGAGGTTCGCATGACCAATCAAAAGGAAACACACATTATGTCAGAGCAAAACCCAATCATTCTCAGCAGCCTCAATCTCATGGTCGATCTCATGATGCGGCTGTTCTTCAACGAGAAAGAATACGTAGCCCTTCAGGTCTACAAGTGGAAGGCAAAAACCCCTTATTGGGGCTATTGCCCCGTCCCCATCCAAGACAACCTGGACGAAATCATCGAAAGCCATCTTCGGGGCCTGAAAACGTATGGGTTCTACTCCCATTCGCCATCGAAGACGTGCAAGTGGCTGTGCATCGACATTGACCTCAAGATCGGTCTTCTCAAGGATCGCATGGATAGTGTTGCCCTCGTCTTCGGCATGGTCATTCAATGCCTGAGGGATCTGGGAATCCCGGAGAATGCCATGCTGTTTGAGTTCTCAGGCAACAAGGGGTTTCACGTCTGGGTTCTCATTCAGGAAACCGCTATGGCTGAATGCCAGAATCTCATTCGGCATTTCAAGAACAACATCGGTCCAATGCCCTATGACGCTGGACTTGGCAGGGAGACCGTTCACTTGGACAAGTTCCCCCACCCGTCCACCGATCCAGACAATAGTCCGTATGGGCTCCCAGTCAAATTGCCGTGTGCCTATCACAATACCGCCAAACAGTTTTCACATTTCATCGACGTCAATTTAAATCCCATACCCGACGTGCCTGCTCTCCTGGAGAGCGTAGTCCCGTGTCAGTTGCCGGACTTGCCGCTGATTCAGCATGCTAAGCAGCCAAAGAACAAGAGCGCACCGAACAAACGTAGTGTTTCCGATCAGCTAAAGAATGCCGTCGTCCCTGTTCTTGGGGACCCGCTGGAGCAGCCACCATTGACAGCAGAATTGAACGCTCTCTTCTCGGGATGCCCATTTTTGCATGAGTTTAAGGAGCGGCCCCATGCAGCCGGGTACTGGGAATGGACCCATGCCGGGCAGCTCCTTTGTGCCCACAGCGATGAGGGCACTGCCTGGTTTGAGTATCTCTCATCGCTAGACTAGCGTCGCTATGACGGATGCCATCTCGACCTCATGGACAAAATCACATTGGGTGAACTGGAGAGATCTCCTCGATGTCAAACCATAGGCTGCGGACTGTGCGACCGTGGTCACGCCTATGAGATCCTTGACGATTGTCGGCAACGCTACCAGATCACCCAATAGCCCAAAGCCACTTCTGCCTGTCGTAGAGGTCGATCTTGCCGATCTGAAAGACCAATTGGAAACGGCACTGCTGCCGCTCTTCCACGCCGATCA
>JAKQFZ010001205.1 GCA_029558215.1 Candidatus Omnitrophota bacterium | reverse complement strand
GAGCAGTTCCCATTGACATCTGCTGGTTGGGTAATGTTCGAGAAGTGCTTCGCCCAGGTAGAAAAGGATGTCATCGCTGGGAAGTATAAAACTGTCATCTTCGACAGTGCCTCCACTCTCACTGACCTCGCAATGGAACGCAGCATGATGCTTGACCCCAAGCGCAGTCCTACCGGTGGTCCCCTTTGGAACGTCCACTTCCAGATGGTTCGCAACCTCGTCGAAGGAAGGCTCCAACAACTCGTCAACCTTCAGTGCAACCTCGTCCTCACTGCCCACGTTGACATCGTTACAGATGCCGAAACTGGGGCAGTAATCGACGCCCGGCCCCTTCTCACTGGTCAACTTTCAACCAAAATCCCTGGGCTCTTCGACGAAGTTTACTTCGCCACCACCCAGACAAAAGGAAAAGACACACTCTTCTTCCTGCAGACTGTCCCCAAAGGAATGTTCGCGGCACGTTCTCGCATCAGTGGAAAGGAGCGTCTCCTTCCTGACTTTGTTCCCAACGACTACAGCGAGATCATGAAGCTGGCAAAAACCCCTGGCTCCAAATAACTCCCAACCAGAACCCTCTAACCAAGCGTAAGACTTACCACTTACCACAGGAGCATTACCATGTCTACTTCCAAGCCCGGCGATTTCGATTACCCTGGCGTTCCCGGCGAAGGCGCAGTCCCCAACATCACCACCGACTTCAACCTCGACGACGAGTACAAGGCTGACCCAATCGTCCCCGCTGGCACCTACTTCGCCAACGTCACGAAAGTCTGGTTCGACTCTGAGAAGAACACCATCAACTGGAAGCTCGTTCTCGACGGCAACGAAGCCGTCATGTCCGATGGCGAAACTCCTGTCGATGGTGTTGCCCTGACCTACAAGAACTGGCTTCCCAACCCTGGCGACGAGCACACTCCCAATTCCTCTGGCAAGTCCACCAAGCGCCAGACCAAGATCAACATGCTCAAGCGTTTCGCCGACGACATGAAGATCGACATGTCCACCCCGCAGATGATTCAGGACGCTCTCCTGAACCACGAGTGGGTTGGTATTCGCACCCAGCTCACCGTCACCCTCCGAGAGTACGAGGGCAAGATCTTCAACGACATCAAGTCCATCAAGGCGGAATAATCCGTACCTAACAAGAAACGTCACTTATTGACCTTTCTGGAAGGGCCGGGGATTAAAAGGTCTCCGGCCTTTTTAAGGAGAAGAGAATGGCAAAGACCCTTCGAGTTCGTCAAGACGAAATCCACGAAAATGCTGTCCTTCATGGCTGGTGGGATGGCGTTTCTACTCCTGAGGAGAAGCATAAACTTATCCCTGAAAAGTTACTCCTCATAATTACTGAAGTCGCCGAAGCCACGGAGGACTATCGCAATGGCAGTATGGATACTTTCCTTGGGGCTGGTGGAAAACCTGAAGGATTTTGGGTTGAGGTGGCTGACGCTGTTATTCGTATTCTTGACTTGGCTGGGG
>JAKQFZ010001204.1 GCA_029558215.1 Candidatus Omnitrophota bacterium | reverse complement strand
CCCCAGCCACCATTGCCTTCTCCGAGATGGGGAACGGCAGAACTTTGGACGGGTTCAATATGTCCAGACTCTTGGCAACAATCTCCACGGTTCCGGTAGGTAACCCGGGATTTTCCGTTCCTTGCTGCCGGCGCGTCACTTCGCCGGTCAGATGAAGACAGAACTCCTCGCGCAACTGTCCCACGCTGGCAAGACATTCCGTGGCAGGTTCCTTCTGAAAGACCACCTGCACGATTCCTGTCCAGTCCCGAAGATGGATGAAGCAGACGTCCCCATGGTCTCGAAGGGCATCCACCCAACCGGTCAACTCGATGGTTCGGCCAATATCAGGTTCTCCCACCTGGCCGCAGTGGGTTCTCTTCTGCCAATTCATGGATACAACCTCTCCTCACGCGCTTGAAGCGGACTCCTTGTACAGGAGCCACATACGGTTGGGGTGGACGCCAGATTCCAATCCCAATCCGCAGAATCCTTGACTGATTCTCCCTCAAGTCGTTTCCATAACATAATCTGACTGATGACACATCGTCCAGAGAAAAAAGGGCGAGGCCAGAGCGATCGCTGTCTCTGCAAAAAAATCCACACCAAACTGCTGGAGTTAGGTTAGGATACCCGTGTTTGAATCAGATGAATCGGACGGTGCTGCTGAAGATGATCCTGTTGACCAATGACGATGGCATTCATGCGCGTGGACTGCTGACGTTGGCCAAAACGTTGCGGGAGATTGACCGACTGGTCATCATCGCTCCAGACCGCGAACGCAGCGCGGTTGCGCACTCTTTCACGATGAACCACCCAATTCGGGCGCATCGGCTTGAGGAAGACGTGATCATGATTGACGGCACACCAACCGACTGCGTGATGCTTGGCGTCCTCGGCTATCTGGCGGAGAAACCCACCATTGTTGTGGCCGGCATCAACTCAGGAGCCAATATGGGCGATGATGTCACTTATTCAGGCACCGTGGCAGCCGCCTTGGAAGGAACGCTCCTGGGCTTGCCTTCGATCGCCGTATCCCTGGAGAATAGGATGCACCGCGCACACTCCCCTGCTGAGAAGACGGATCTGCACTACGAGACCGCTGCGTGTTTTGCAGGTCAGTTGGTAAAGCGCGTGATGCAGACGGGACTTCCCAAGGGCATTTTACTCAATGCCAATGTTCCCAATCTGCCTCACGATCAAATCGCTGGAGTTCGGGTCACACGACTCGGCAAGCGCATTTACAATGATCGTATCGAGCGCCGAGTTGATCCTCAAGGACGGGAGTACTTCTGGCTCGCGGGCGAAATTCCAGGATACCACGCAGAAGAGGGAACAGACTTTGCCGCCGTAGAGGCCAACTGCATTTCCGTCACGCCGCTGAGATTCGAGATGACCTCGCTGGACTCCATCCCGCAACTTCAAGACCAGGGGTATCAAGACGGCTGGACGTTTGTGATTTCATCCACATAACGGCCGTTCTCAAGAGCGCCGGAGATGATCGCCACGAGAGTACCGAATTTCGAACATGCCCGACAGCAGATGATTGACTTCCAGCTGCGCTCTCGCGGAATTCGTTCCGAGAGAGTTCTGGGAGCGATGGGACGCATCCCGCGCGAGGAATTCCTGCCTGACTCTGTCCGGTCGGAAGCCTATGAAGACCATCCGATCCCCATTGGCCTTCAGCAGACAATCTCCCAGCCGTACATGGTCGCGATCATGACGGAAAAACTGTCCCCAAATCCTGAAGACAGGATTCTCGAAGTGGGAACCGGTTCGGGCTATCAGACCGCCATTCTGGCGGAGCTGGCAGAGTTCGTGTATTCCATCGAGCGAATTCCCGAGCTGGCAGACGGTGCGCGCAAGACTCTCGACAGACTGGGCGTCACGAATGTGGAGATCATTACGGCCGACGGCTCGATAGGCCTTCCGAAAGAGGCTCCCTTCGATGGCATCCTTGTCGCGGCCGGTTCTCCCCATGTGCCCGAAAGCCTTAAGCAACAGCTGGCGGTCGGTGGAA
>JAKQFZ010001042.1 GCA_029558215.1 Candidatus Omnitrophota bacterium | reverse complement strand
TAGACCATTTAGTACATGATCTTCTATAATTACAGGTTGCCCCGCAGCAAATGTGTGGAACGCGGAATAGTTCATTCCCGGTCCAAGACGGCATGCGGAAACACTCGATGTGATGAGCTGCTGTCCTGCTGAGTAGATGCCCGATTGGATCTTGGGCATAACATTCACCATCATCAAGCCATTGGCGACAGCGCGCTCGGTGCCGTCTGACGGGCGATTCATGATCTGCCCGTTGACCACCATGACCGAAGAGCCGCCGCTATCCTGAGAGATCGCCCACTTGGCGCTGAGGTAGTCCCGACAGAAGATACCCGACTCGGAAAATTTCATTCCGGAACTCCGAGTCGTTCGACCATCCACCACAACAAAGAAAATGTAGTTGTCATTGAAGGCGACAACCGTTCTGGGATGCCGAGCTGTGTCGTCCCATTCCATCGTGATGACACCGTTCTTCAGGCAGTAGACATGTCCCCCGATACCCGCGTACGCCTTCGTCCAGTCCATGGGTGATGTCGGAACCAAGCCCCCTGTGCCATAGTCCACAATGCGCAGTTGAATGTTGATCTTCTGGCCGACTACGGCATTGTTTCTTAGAACAGTTGCCTGACCGCCGTTGCCGGAAAGCACAATGTGGTCGAACGGAATCCATGAGGAACCACCGGTTCGAACTTCTCGAATCGTCCCTTCGGTGTAGTTGCTTCCACTTGGCAAGACGACCGTCGGACGGGTCATCTCAACAACCACTTCAACACCATCCTCACTGGTGTAGGTTCTGTCGGCATACTGAGGGGTGTAAAGAACCAGTTCCCCAGAGTTTCTGGTGTCGTTGACTTTGTCTGGCTCGGCCGTGTTTCCATTCTGAAACCGCACCAGTCGCGTCGCAGCTCTACAGTCCACGTTGCCACCGAGAAAGCACTGCCGATTGACCGTCCAGACAAATCCACTGCCACCTGTATTGAACATGTAGGGCCAGCAGAACCAACCGGAGTGAATCTGTCCACTGGTGGGAACGCC
>JAKQFZ010001040.1 GCA_029558215.1 Candidatus Omnitrophota bacterium | reverse complement strand
CTGTTTCAGAAAATCGAGAAACAACTGCTTCCCTTCCTGAAGTCTTGCAGGGTTGGCGGCAACAACCTTGGTGAGCAGCTTCTGACACAGCAGTGCGATGATTATCTCAAAAGGCTCTCAGACTATCCGATAGCGCGTTGTCTGGTTACCAATGGCACAGCGTTGAAGCCGGAAACGGCCAAAATCCTGGTTGCTCATGGTTGGACCATTGACTTTTCGACGGAATCCGCGACTGAGGAGATATATCGGCAGATTCGACGCGCTGATTTTGCAAGGTTTGTACAAATCGTTCGGGAGACCTGTAGCATCAAGGCGCAGTTTGGATCCAAGGGTGCTCTCGTGCGTTTTGCCTTCACGGCTTTCCACGACAATGTAAACCAGCTTCCTGAATTGGTGACGCTCGCAAAAAGTCTTGGGGTGGATGAAATAGTGGTCACTCATCTCATCCCCATGAGCGAAGCACAGCGTTTGCAGTCTCTCGTCTACCACCGAGGACTCTCAAACCAAGTTTTCCAGGTCGCTGCAGAACGAGCCCAACAACTAGGCATTTCCATCCTCTTGCCTCCCCCGCTCCCAGTGCGGCCAATGAACCGTGCTTCAGAGGCCTCCAGAGAGCAAGGCTCAAGCGCTCCATCAGCTCAATGTCTTCACCCATGGACGTCTATCAGCATTGATGAGCAGGGGGATGTTTACCCATGCTGTGTTTACGACGAACCTCTGGGGAATCTCCACGAGTCTGATCTCGTGAGTATCTGGAATGGACAACAGTACAGACATCTGAGAAAGACGGTCAACAACCGCAGACCACCTGCCAACTGTCAGCATTGTCCACTTCGGGGAATCGCGTATACCAGTCACCACTGCAATGACGCAGACAGTCTTCTAAGGCAGATTGGACCAACAGAAGATATTGACACCTCTTTCTTTGTTCGGATGAAGATCAAACAATTCCTTGATAGGTCATCGCTGGGCAGATACATACTGCGAATAAGGGATGATAAGCGACGCTGATTGCCTCTTGAGTTACCCAACTGAGGACTGGAGCATTCCGGTAGTGTTGCTCTTGTCGGATCCACCTTCTCAAAATCAAGGGCACACACAGCAACTCAAGACAGCGGAAAGAAGGCGAAGACCAATCTGTGCAGGTGCAATTATCAGCAGCACTCTCTGGGTAAGGTCTTAGGTTGGTCGGGGCGACTGGATTTGAACCAGCGACCCCCTGAACCCCATTCAGGTACGCTACCAGACTGCGCTACGCCCCGACCGCTATCTGCAGGGTTCAGAGAACGATATTTACGATCCCTTTTCTATAATTCATTGTAGGAATTGTCAAGTCATTTGCTCTGATGGTCTGAATCAGCCTTCCACGGCACGCACAACGTATTCCTTCAGGATCGAAACATAGAGTCTGTAGTTCTCCAGAGACACTTCGGGCGGAGTCTGATGATCCACAGAGGGAATGTATCCTCCGGACTTCATCAAGGGCAGCAGTCGTTCGAACTCGGCACGGATGGCATCGGCGCCGCGATGCATCACCGTCTTGTCGAACGCACCGAGCATCCGGAATTGGGGATGGTTCTGTCGGATATTGTTGACATCGTTGCCCGCCATGCGTTCCAAGGGTGTCAGACCAACCAACCCAACTTCTTCAAGCCAGGGAATCAGGGGTTCAATGTCACCATCCGAGTCCACAAACGGCAGAATACCCCACTCGTGAAGAACAGGCACAATCCGCCGGTAATAAGGAGCCAGGAATTCGTCGAAATGGGCTTTGGAGATCATGGGTCCGTGGTTGTAGGACATGTCTTCGGCAAAAGTAAGCACGTCCGGCACGCAGACCGAACAAACCTCTTCGATGATTCGAAGGTTGTAAGTCAAGATATCCTCGTTGATACAGTGCATCAACTCGGGTTGATCATGGAAAGCGAAAAGATGGGGCTCTATCCCAAAGACTTCTCTTGGAAACCAGAAGAAACCATCTATCTGAAGCCACACGAACACCTCGTCACGTGACTGTTCCGCGGCAAAGATTCTCAAATCATCCGGATTTACCGTTGCTCCAGTGAAGATTGGTTTGACCCGCTCCAGGTATTCATCCATGGTGTGCGCCACACCTTCCGATCGCGGTCTTCCCTGCGGTCTTTGAATTCGTCCTGCCGGGGTCAGCCAGAAAATTCGGTGCTTGTCCAAGCCGAAGTATTGGGCGATTTCCATGTGTCCATTGATCTCCTGCGGCAAGCCCTCGCTGTGCCATCGCTCAACGGTCTTGTTCCACCACCAGTACGACTCAATCATGGGTAGCCGATCAACCGGCTTGAAGGCCATTATGTTCTTGAAGCGCTCGCGTGTGTTCATTGGCTCTCCTGTTCATCTGGGTCGTTTTACGTAACATATCGCATTGATGAATTCTGCTCCAGCGCTTTGAATCGTTCAGCGACTGGAAGGATTACGCCCTTGGTGCGTTTGCTGTTGACAGGAGTCCGACTGAGGAATATAGAAATACCAACGTCGGCATGAGCACTATCCTGGAGATCAAAAGAGGTTCCTGTGCATGGTTAGAATAGACGTTCGTTCTTCATCACCCAAGTATGCCCAGTTGCGGGATCAGCTTGTGGAAGCGATCACCTCAGGACGATACGTTCCGGGTGAGAAACTGCCCCCGGAGGATGTTCTGGCCACGCAGGCTGGAGTCAGCCGCAACACCGTGCGCCAAGCCATCACCGAACTGGTTCAGGAGGGACTCGTCGAGCGCCGTCACGGCAGTGGCACTTTTGTGCTCAAGCGCAGCAAGCGCCCAGGAGGTGGACACCAGGAATCCAAGACGGTGGGAGTTCTGGTGCGGGACATTTCCTCGCCGACGGATGTCTATCCTGACATTATTCGAGGCATCGAAGATGTGTGTGCGGAGAATGACTATCACATCGTTCTCGGAAACACCGACAATCAGATCGAGAAGATGTCTCGTTACATCAACCGATTTCTCAGCCATCATGTCTCGGGAGCCATCATCAGCCCGCTGGCAGGTTCACCGCCCTCTTTGGAAATGTACCGCCGGTTGTCGGAATCGGGGATTCCATTGGTTCTGATCAACAGACCGGTTCCGGGTCTGGACGCTCCCGCGGTCGTTTCCGACGATGTCTCCGGGGGATATCTTGCCGCGGAGCATCTCGTCAAGCAGGGTCATCACAGAATTGCCGCGGTATTCCCGCCTCCCTATAGCACCGCCAGAGCGCGTGAGGACGGTTTTCGCAAAGCGCTTGAAGACAATGGCGTAGAAGTTCGAAATGAATGGATTCAATACGCCTGCACCGACGATCCTGAGCCGGAAAAAACTATGGTGGAAGCGCTGTTTTCTCAGGCGGAGCGCCCGACGGCAATCTTTGCCTTTCATGATGAACTGGCCGCGGCAGTCTTCAACCATCTCAAGACACGAGGGCTTCGTGTTCCTGAGGATGTCGCGCTTGTGGGCTACAACGATTGTGTGATTGCAATGACGTTGCCGGTTCCTCTGACCTCAGTTGCCTATCCGAAATATGAGATCGGCGCCAATGCGGCAAGGCTCTTGCTGCGCGGTGCCAGAACCGCTTCGGAGACCATTGTTCTGCCACCTCGTCTGGTCGTTCGAGCCTCCAGTGTCAAGAAGCCAAAATAGACAGCATGGACGCTGATGCTTCTGCGCGCATCCTTCATAGGCAAAGAGACCCAACAGATGTTGAGTCTCTCTGTAATGCGTGTGAATCTTTTGTGAATCAGTAGTCTTCTGTTCTGTATCGTGATGGGTCGCGTTGGGTTCGAATGATGTTCCCAATGCTGATGACGCCGTTGCTGGGATCGTAGTTGGTATAGACACCATCCACCGCTGTGTTGTTCATCGTATGATCGGCTCCCCAGCTGTAAATGAGCCATTTGCCTGCGGCGTGTGCCCTGCGCACGATGGTTCCAGTCCAGCCCATCCAGTTGATGTATTGATCGTAGTTGAAATAGGTGTATCGGACACCAAAAGGTGGGAGTACCTTGTCGAATTCCACAAAGGGATCTGTGAACACCTGCTTGACGTAGGCCACAGGTGTTGTCAAGAAGTTGGGCATTCGAGCATGTTCGTTGTCAAAAACAGTCGGCGTACTGTCCGATGTCGTATCGCTCATCGGTGGGTAGGAATTGTTGTCCACAAAATAAGCCTCAAGACCGGTCGCAAAAGCTTGTACCTCGGATCGAGCATGAGAAATCTTTGCTCGAGTCTGTGCGAGAAGGAAGTTTGGAATCGCAATGGCTGCAAGAATTCCTATGATTGCCACAACGATAAGCAGTTCGATCAGAGTAAAACCTTTTCTTTCCGCATGTCTCATCTTCGCACCTCCTTTCCATAGGGGTATTCTATCACACAAAATCAGTATACTCTTCATCCCTGATCGAAGGAAGAAGAAAAGTCAGATGGCTTTGGACGGATTGTCTGGGTTGTTTCCAGCCGTTGAACTCTTGCTCCTCTGAGTCAAACGGTGGGCGGGATCGGCGAATGTCTGCTCGACAATCTGGTTGTGGCGCAGGCATCTTGCCTGCACAAAGGAGCGGGAGCATCTTGCCCCCGACAAAATCCGTGTGGGGCGAGACGCACCACCTCTTGAGGAATTTGACCAGCCGCCTCGAATATGGGAGACTTAACAACATGATGAGTTCATGGATGCGGGGTAAATCAGCAGCCCTCAGAATTTCTTTTGCCTCCTCCGCCATCGGTTATCAGCAGTATCTTTCGACTCGGGACAGCCGCAGATTCAGTGTTGCGGCTGGAATCGCGTGCTTTTGTGCCCAAGGATTCTATGAACAAAAAGAGGTCGCTCGTCCGTCTCTCTATTGACGATGACGGATGGAGCGCAAGCCCCTCCCGATAGAGGATGAAAGGCATGACCAATCTGAGGCTGGAACTGGAGCGGTTTTACGAAGATAATGAGCAGCAGCTTTTTACCTTCGCCCTCTCGATGACCCGCGACCACGACGGTGCCGAAGACGCAGTTCATGAAGCTTTTAGTCGCCTTCTTCAGATGGGGGGTTGTCCTGACAACCTGAAGTCTTATGTCTTTCGCTCGGTGCGCAACGCGGCGATTGACGGCATGAGGAAGACGGCGCGACTCTGCGAACTGACCGACGAAGGGGCGCTTGCTCTTTTCGATGGATCGGACAATCCA
>JAKQFZ010000989.1 GCA_029558215.1 Candidatus Omnitrophota bacterium | reverse complement strand
CCTACGACTCCCGCTTCTGACGGGGTAGGTGCGCAATGTCGGAGAAGTCGCATAGAGTACCTGGTGTCCACTCCTTCCGGTGTGACACCCTCCTCGTTGACGGCCCTGGGATCGCCGAGCGTCTGCTCGGCAACTCCTTCTCCTGCGGGAGAAGGTCGGGATGAGGGCAGAGGAGCGGGAGCATCTTGCTCCCGACGAAATCCGTGTGGGGCGAGACGCCCCACCTCCTGAGGAAACATGCTGAGTTCATGGATGCAGGATGAAACAGCAGCCCTCAGAACCGCTTCGCGACCCTGAGAGTTGGCACCCAGAGGAGTCAGTCGGAGCATGAGAAGAGAGGGGGCACCCGGAACGTGTCCGCAGGTGCCAACCTGCCTACGATGACGTTATATCCCAAGGTATTCCTGACCGGTCTTTCTTCGACTGTCGCGCCATTTGGGCGCAACGTTTCTGGCATTCCATTCGTCGTAAGCGTCCTGGATCTCTTTGAGTTTGTCGGGACGCGATGCTGACAGATCAGTTGTCTCGCCGAGGTCAGTTGACAGGTTGAAGAGTTGCTGTGAACCGTCGCCTTCTCGAACGAGTTTCCAGTCTCCGACTCGCGCCGCAGATTTTTCAAACCAGCGCCAGAAGAGCCGCTCATGGGGCGTGCCAGTGTTCTCACCTGTGAGGTATGGCAACAGATTCACCCCTTCGGTATTGGATGCAGGTTTCCCGCCTGCTAAGGCAACGGCAGTTGGGAGAATATCCAAAGAGCTGGCCGGTTTCTCATAGAGGGTGTTGTTTGGCAGATGACCCTTCCACTGAACGAGAAACGGTATGCGAATGCCGCCTTCGTACATTTCGGCTTTGCGCCCGCGAAGAGGATAGTTTGCCTCGACACCACCGACAAGAACGCCGCCGTTGTCGCCCAGGAAGAAGATCAGCGTCTCCTCTTCCAACCCGGTCTCACGAACCTTGTCAAGAATCTTGCCGACCGCTTCATCCATGGCCGCGAGCATCCCCGCCCAGGTTCTGAGTACAGGTGGCTGAAGGTTTGGGAATTTTCCCTTGAAACGCCCGGGAGCCTCATTCGGACTGTGAACGGCATTGAAGGGAACGTAAAGAAAGAAGGGTTCTTTCTGGTGCCGGTCAATAAACGATACGGCTTCTCGCGCAAATGCATCCGTCAGATATGCCTTCTCGTCCACCCGCTCCGTGCCGCGAAGGATCGGATTGTCCGTCTGAAAACCGGCGTCAATATAGGAATGGGCTCCATGCAGGAATCCGTAGAACTCGTCAAATCCACGCTTCTGAGGATGATATTCAGGTTTCAGCCCAAGATGCCATTTGCCAACCATCCCCGTCACGTAACCCAGTTCCTTCATATAATCGGCAAGAGTCTTTTCATCGAGTGGAAGGCCGTAGTTTGCAGGTGCTTTTGGGATGGGACCTGAATTCTCCTCAAAACCAAAACGTTGTTGATAGCGTCCAGTCAAAAGCCCTGCTCGGGACGGACCGCAGATTGGACAAGTCACATAGCCATCGGTGAATCGAACGCCATTGGCAGCGATGGAGTCAATGTTCGGTGTGGGGATGTTCCAGTTCGGCATGCAACTCATCGAACCATAGCCATGGTCGTCCGAGAAGATGACGATGACGTTGGGTCTGCGCTTCCCGGCATGTTCACGCATCGAACCCAACGTTCGACATCCGAGAGCCATCCCAGCAGCTCCAACGCCCGCAGCGCTGAGAAACCGACGCCGAGACAAACCGTACTCGTGCTCAGTTGAAGCATTCTGTTGATCCATCATTTTCCTCCGAGAGATAGCAGAACCGGTCATTCCGTGCAGGCCAGCGCCTGCGGGCGCGTGGGCTATGCCCACTCCTTCGGACGCTTGCTCAATAAAGGACAAGTCCTTCTCGGACTCCGTGTCACCAGGAGTCCGTCAAGATTGAGCCAGATTCCTGTTCCCAATGTACTGCACTCATGACTCTACCCCATGCGGTGTGTTACTGTAAACCGATACTTTCAGAGGCTGCTCCTTCTCTTGCGTGTGTTCAGTGGAACACTTCGTTGTTTTCTGTACAATGATCCGTTAGAAGAGATGGCTGGTGGGTCGGGCGATCGCGTCCGCGCTCCCAAAGCGCGTCCGAGGAAAGTCCGGGCTTCACAGAGCAGGGTGCTGGGTAACACCCAGGAGGCGTAAGCCTACGGAAAGTGCAACAGAAAACATACCGCCCGCGTTTTCGAACGTGGGTAAGGGTGAAATGGTGCGGTAAGAGCGCACCGGCAGTCGGGTGACCGGCTGGCCTGGAAAACCCCGCCCGAAGCAAGACCAAATAGGGAGAAAGGCGTGGCTCGCGCCGTTGAATCTCCGGGTAGGTTGCTTGAGCGTTCTGGTAACAGCGCGCCGAGAGGAATGATCGCCACTCGTGCCCGTCACGAGAACAGAACCCGGCTTACAGATCCACCAGCCTTCTTTCGCTTGACAGAACCGGATGTTGTGAGGCTATGCAACCAAAGATAAAGACTGAAATGCAGGCCATTCGAGAGGGGCTGAAGTGTTCCAACCTCGAGGCCGTCTTTGCCACAGTTCATGTTGTTCTGACACAGGGTGTCTTTCTCACCAACTACGTGCTTGATCTGAAGTCCTCAAACATGGTCTGTGGGATCATTGAGTCACTTCCTTCCCTGGTGCAGTTCAGTTACTTCCTGTCCCCTATACTGGTGCGGCGGTTGAAGTACCGCAGACCCATCGCCGTGTTTTTCTTCACTGCCCACCGACTCGCCTGGCTGTTGCTGATCGCTTTGATGTATGTGGACTGCTCGAACCGATGCAAACAAGTCCTTCTGGTTCTGACGCTGTTGGGGGCAAACTGCTGTGCCGTGATCGCTGGCAATGCCTGGTTTTCATGGATGACGGATCTGGTTCCACCGGCCATTCGAGGCTCCTACTACGGTCGCAGAAATGTCTACCTCGGCATCACCTCCATGACCAGCCTGTTCATTGGTACACAGCTGCTGACCTTCTTCCGGCGGGTGGATATGGCGCGCAGCGGATACACTTTGTGTTTCTCTGTTGCCATTGCCTCGGCACTGTTTTCCGCAAGGATCATGGCGAGGCAGTACGAGCCGAAAATGAAGCCCGTTCCGAAGATGTCGCTGGTAAGACTGTTTCAGACGGTTCGACACAATCGCCCACTTAAGGATTTCATCCGATTCTTCATCATCTGGCAGTTCTCAATGGGCATCAGTTCGGCGTTCTTTGGGGTTCAGATGGTGCGTCTGCTGAAGATGACGCCCGCTCAGATGGGCTATCAGACTTTGATTTCAAGCGTGGCCGCACTTGTGGGCAGTAGGTTCTGGGGACGCGCCATGGACGAGATCGGAGAGCGCGCTGTGACACTCGCATCGGGTTTTCTGATCGCGATGCATATTTGGTTCTGGTTGCCCGCTCGTGAAGGATTTCTGCAGCCGATCTGGGTCACCAGCGTCTTGGGTGGGTTCTCTTGGGCGGGTTTCAACATCGCCGTCTTTTCATGGCTTCAACGCATCTGCGGAGAAGAGGAACGACAATATACCTATGGTCTTCTGGGAGCGTTTGCCGGCCCTGGATTCATGCTTGGATCGCTTGCGGGTGGACTGCTGACGACGGTCGTTCCTGAGACACTGTTCTCGATTAACGCCTTTGCAGTCACGCATTTCCATCTGGTCTTTGTTCTTTCTTCGGTGGGGCGAATGCTTGCTATCTTCTGGATCGCTGCCAAGTCCATGGGATACGGTCGTGATCACCGCACGATCCTTCGCTGTCTTGTGGACTCAGCGCTCTCTCTCCGACGTTGATTCTAGGCAAAGGCGAAGTACTGTCTTCGAATCAAGAGAACAAATCCGATAAAGGCGAGCAACAGAGTGGTGATCCAGCCGGCAATCCAGGGACTGAGCACTCCCTTGCCACCCAGACTGAGACAGAAGGCGTTGGCGGCCATGTAGCCGGCACCAATCAGAATACTTCCGAGCAGTTCCACCGATATTCCTGAGAAATGCGGTTTGAGTGACCAAGCCATTCCAACCAGAGTCAGAACAAAGCAGGATACAGGCAGCGCCAGTTTGTAGGACATCTCTGCCTGGTATCGTTTGAGAATGCCTCCGGTAAGTCCCAGATCACGGATGAGATCGCGCAACTGGAAGTACCCCATCTCATGGGCACTCAGCTGGACTCCCGCAAAATCCTCGGGTTCCTCGTCCAGATCCATCTCACGCGTGGGAAACCTCTCTTGTCGAACGATCTTGCCATTTCCCATCACGCTATGGAGGCAGTTTTCAAAGACCCATCTTCCCTCGCGGTAGAAGCCTTTCTCGGCGCGATATGTTTCTTTGATCCTCATGTTGACCGGATCCAGGACGGCAAGAAAGACGCCATGCAGCACTTCCTCTTCCGAATCGTAGAGTGGCACATGGTAGAGTCGGTTGTTGGTGCCCCGAAGCCAGTTGCCCGTATCGGCGCGACCGAGTTTCTGCCCCCCCTTGATTTCCACTTCGAGGATATCCTGCGAGCGTGCGGTGCAGTAGGAAACAACATACTCCTGAACATAGAAGAACAGGATACTGATCAAGACGGACAAGACCAATGTTGGTGCCATCAGTCTCACGGGAGAGAATCCGGACACCAGACACTCCATCAGTTCGTTGCGGCTGTTCATTCGATGCAGGAAATAGAACGATGCCAGAAGCATGACCAAAGGCATGATTTCCGCCACCGACAGAGGGACGTAGAAAAGAATGTATTTGACCGAAAGCCCCAGAGGTGCTTCGTTTTTGAGAAGTGTTTCGAATTCCTTGAGCGCCACCGACACGCCCATGATGGTGGTCACACCCACCAGGACGGACAACAGTACGATGACATACTCCCTCAGGAGATATCGATCCAGTGTATTCATTCTAAGTTACCTTCGAGCCACGTGGACATTTGCCATGATACCCAGAATTCCCATGATGACATTGGGCACCCAGGCTCCCATTTGAATGCTCAGGACTTCGCGCTCCACCAGAGAGGTTCCAAAGCCCATCAGAAAGTAGTATGTCAGGATCACCACAAGAGCCAGAGCAAAACAGGCACCGCGGCTGCCACGCTGCATCCAAAAACCCAGGGGCGCTCCAAGGGCTGCAAGCACGAGACAGGCAAAGGGAAGGGCAATTCGATTGTTGAGTTCTGTCTCGATCCGCGCCAGAGTCTTGGATGCTTCTTTCTCAAGTTTTGGCGACTGCAAAAGAGCATCACGCCTTTCCCGCAGCTCCGTTCGGGACAGTCCCATCAGCAGCTGCTTGTCACGCAGCAATTTCCCCATCATGCTTCCACAGTCCACAACCATCTGTATTCGTCCGTTGATGGTTGCCATCTTGGGGTCATCCGATTCCACGTCCACATGGACTTCCCAGTTCTCCAAATCCAGACTCAGAGTCATCTCCTGGGAGTTGTACTGGACGCGTCCCCGCGGAGACAACAGCGCGGCACGTATCTTGTTCCCATTCATCTCGAAGATCGCCACTCCATGAACGGTGTGATCCGCCAAGTCAATTTTCTGCAGGTAGAGCACTCTTCCAGGGAGTCGCGTGCTGAATTTGCCTTCCTCCAAAACGGCAATTGGGGACATGTGCTCCACAATCCGAAAGGTGGTCATGTTCTGAATCAAAGAAGCCTTGGGTGCGATGTACTCCGACCAGAAGAGAAGAAAGCCCGTGCACCCCAGACCCAGAAGAATTACCGGTCTCACGATTCTCCCATAGGTGTGACCACAAGTCAGTAGCGCCTGAATCTCATTGTGTTCTGACAACCGCCCAAACGCAAAAACGCATCCCAACAAAAGTGCCATGGGAAATGTGACGTTGAGGATGAATGGGATCAGCGCCAGTACCATACCGCCGACCAGACTGCCCTGAATTCCCCCAATCACGATCCAGTCCATCAGTCGGAATATCCCATTGGCGAGAAAGAGAAATGTGAACGCGAACACTCCAATGGCGAAGGGGTTGATTACCTCTCTGAGAATGTACCGAGTGACAATCTTCACAGAGTTCTCCCTTCAAGGATGCCATGTGCCAGCACTCCGTTCAATAGACCCCCGAACAGTCCCAGAATCAGGATTACGGGAAGAAGGAACAGCATCGGACTGCCCAAAAGCAGTGACGCGACGAGACATTGTGCACCGGCACTGCCAGCCGCTCCGGCGAGGCTGATGCCGATCTCCGAAAACAGCTTTTTCCCCATCAACAGTGCCAGAGCCATCGTGGCAGTACCCGCTACAGCGCCAGTCAGACTCAAGAAGAAACTCATTTGCAGAAATGTTCCATAGAAGAGCGATCCAACCACAGCCCGCCAGATCGAAACCTGCATTGCCGTGCCAAACCCATCCAGACTCAAGGCCAACAGGGCAGCCAGATGTGCCAACCCCAAACGAAAGGGAAAGGCACGTGGCATAAGCGCACCCTCAAGCAGATGGAGTAATAGCCCGAACGCCACCCAGACTGAGACCCGCATCGCACGGTCTGAGCCCAGCCAGTGATGTCTGGCAAGCGTCATCAGGGGTCTTCCTGAACTCACCACGCTTCAGCGCCCCTCCGCCAGGAGTCGTATGGGCTTGACCACATTCAAGCCGCCTCCCAGTCTCTCAATGTGAACCGAGGAGATTTCGGCTTTTCCCATCGCCAGAAGTTCATCTTTGGAAGTCTTGATGCGAACCAGACCACCCGCCTCGAATTTACCGATCACGCCGACCACATGCGAACCCAAAACGGGTTGACCCTGAAAGATACGCCTTCGGGCTGTTTCGGCGATCTCGACCGCTGGAATCGAGGACAAGGCATTGTCCACAGTATGAAGATGTCCGAGTACATCTTCGGGGGACTTCAAGTCGTCCAGCAACGCGGAGTCCTTGATATGAAAGGCACCGCATCGGGTGCGTACCAAGGCGCTCATCGTTCCACCGGTTCCGAGATACAAACCCATGTCATGACACAGTGTTCGAATATAAGTGCCTTTGGAACTGAGGACTCGGAATCGGATTCTCGGCAGCTCCATGGACAGGATTTCCAACTGCGTGATCTGAATCTCAATCGGTTCACGCTCAACTTCGATCCCTTCACGGGCGAGTTGATAGAGTCTCTTGCCTTCATGATGTTTGGCGGAAACCATTGGCGGAACCTGTTTTTGGGTTCCAGTGAACTTTTCAGGAAGACGCCGAATATCCTCATCGGACACAATTCGCCAGTCACGCTCCTCAACGAGTTTGCCCGTTGTGTCCTGGGAATCGGTGATCAGACCTAGAGTCATCTCCACTTCATACTCTTTGTCCTGAGCGATGAGAAACTGGGCGATCTTGGTGGCGTTCCCGACACACAGGGGCAACACTCCGGTGGCCATCGGATCCAGGGTTCCCGTGTGGCCGATGCGCCGGATTCGGGTGATTTTCCTCACGGCATCCACCGCATCATGCGAAGTGAAGCCGGCAGGTTTGTTCAGATTCAGAACTCCAAAAAGTGTCATAAAGTTTCTTCCGTTTCAGGTTTCTCTGAGCCGAGATCCAGTCCCTCGAGTGCCTTGTAGATTTGGTTGGCGCGTTCCAGAGATTCGTCATAGACAAACGTCAACTGTGGCGTTCTCTTCATCCGGACTTGCTGTCCCAACTGACGCCGGACGAATCCAGACGCTTTCCCGAGAGCCGACAGAACGCTGTCCCGCTCCTCAGACGTGCCAAGAATACTGACATAGACCTTCGCGAAATTCAAATCCGATGTCACTTTGGCTCCCGTGACGGTTACGGAAACGAACCGGGGGTCTTGCGATTCCAGAAGCAGTATTCGACCGACCTCTTCGCGAACCAATTCGTTGACTCTTTCCATTCGATAAGATGAGGATGTCATGATTCAGCACCTTGCTTTCCTACGAAACGAGACCCCAAAGGACGGTGAACACGGATTCGGTTATATCCAAAACGCCTGGGGTACTCTTCACCTCTAGAGAAACTCCACCGACTCTTCCAATATCTCTACGTTTTCCTTGTTCAATATCAGTCTTACGGCGTTGGAAAAAGTCTCCTGGATATGGGCTTTGTCCGTTGCCACCATGACAAGCGCCAAGTCCGAACGCTGCCACAGATCTTGCTGTCCTGTCTCCGCCACGGACACGTTGAAAGAATTCCGCAGCCGTTGCTTGATGCTCCTCAGCACCTGCCTCTTGTCTTTCAACGATTCGGACGTCGGAATGTATACATGCACCTGCAAAAGTCCAATGTGCATAGTGAGATGGATTATAGGTAACCATGAGAAAATCGCAAGAGAACTTGCACAAAAGATCTTTCCCCGAGACAGAGGAACGACGGCACAGACAACTGCGCTCTGCCGCAAAGGGAAGCCTGAGCGAACAAGAGCAGTACGCTTGACCAAGATTTTACTTGAGTTGCTCTCCAGAAAGGGAGTATATTCCAAGATGTGGTTGTGGGTCTTCTGCTTAGAAGAGCGAAATGGTGATTTTGAGCAAAGAGCAAGAAATCGTGGAACTGACGCCAACACAGATCATCCCGGAAAACACCCAGCCGTGCCGTGGGACTGTGCGCGTGAATGGCGACAGACCCAAACTGCTTGATCTTTTGCGCCAAGCGCTGCGCACTCGCCACTACAGCCGCAGCACCGAGCAGACCTATTGCCATTGGGTCAAGCGGTATGTCCATTTTCATAATTTGCGCCACCCTGCCGAAATGGCCGAACCGGAAATCAACGCCTTTATGACGCAGCTGGCGGTCAAGGAGAAAGTCAGCGCCT
>JAKQFZ010000973.1 GCA_029558215.1 Candidatus Omnitrophota bacterium | reverse complement strand
GTAGTCTTCCCGCCACGACCCATCTTCCAGCGGTGTGTACACCAACGGCTTTCTCGCCGGCAACACCAAACCGCATTGGAATGGTAATCTGGTCTCGAACAACCGTCGACGTTCCTCCCTGCGTCTGCGGAACAACTCTCTTTTACTCATTCGCTTCTTTGTTAATTCACCCGTGAAAAGTGGTGATTGTACCTGGGCCAGCATCTTGTCAGAATAAGCCACGCGAGAACTTGGTTTGCTCTGGACGCGAACACTTCTCCCAGCGGTGGACTTAATCCCCGCACACTTGGGACCCATACCGATAGCAATACTCAGGGGAGATTTCAACTGCCGACCACATTTTTTGCATCTTGGTTGTTTTTCCATCGTAACCTCCATCACAGGATAGCGCAGTCCGGGCTACACACCCGGACTGCTGTCGTTTAGAAAAGCGATACTTGATTTTTCGTAGCCTGTTTGGAACGGTGTCTCCCTGCTGCCCTCCCCGCTACACCTCTTTGTGTCATCCAGTCAGACCAGGAAACTGTCTTGGGCATTTCCGGGACAGGCAACGGCGCACTTGGAGCCGTTGGACATCCCATTGGAGAATTCGAGACAACCACTTCATCGGCAAACAGGGATTGCAGGTCTGGAAGATCAGCCGACTCCAGCGCTTCGCGTGCCAACTTCATCAGGATGTCTCCTTCCTCCTCAGGAACAATGGCGCCACCCACATTATCACCATACAACAACTGGGCAGCTTTCATTTTCGCACCGATGAGCGCCAGGGCACGTGACTCCATTGTGTCGTTGTAAACCGAGAAGATTGCCTTTACCGGTTTCGTCTGTCCCAAACGCCAAACCCGCCTGAGACTTTGCCAAAGCACATACAATGAATATTCGATCTCAAGAAACACAACTGACGAGAAGGCGATCAGATCCAGCCCGGTTGCCACAAGTTTGGGATTCACCACCAGAGCGTCCAACCCGATAACACGCCTCGCAATCCATTCCTCACGTTTTCGTGGATTGACGCTGCTTGATAGAAGCTCGGCGCGCACCCCGCCATCCCGCAGGATTTTCAATATCCGGTCCTGAATATCCCGCGTTCCCGTCTGGCGCAGGTAGATCAACACCTTGCGACCCTGCTGGCGTTCAGCACGGCAGAAATCCACCAGCCAGGATTCCTTGGGCATGGTCTCGTCATCGACCACAGCCGGCAGTTCCATCAATTCCTTTCGT
>JAKQFZ010001203.1 GCA_029558215.1 Candidatus Omnitrophota bacterium | reverse complement strand
CTGAACATCCTCTTTATGATCTTCCAGGTGTGGGTGTTGCCTACAAAGTCAGCGAGGCGCTCCTTGCCGACAATGGCAAGATCGATAAAGCGGATGATTTGATTGATCTGGTCACCATGGGCATGATCGCCGATCTGGTTCCACTGGTGCGCGAGAACCGTTATTTAGTTCGAATCGGGCTCAAAAAGCTGATCGAGACCAAACGAGTCGGGTTGCAGGCTCTTTTAGGTCAAGTCCGGCAACAGAAGAGCACCGACCTGGTCGGATTCGGGATCGCACCAAGAATAAACGCAGCCGGTAGGCTTTCCGATGCCACCAAGGCGGTGGAGTTGATGACCACCGAGGACCCGGTAAGGGCCGAAGAGATAGCGGATGAACTTCAAAAGGAGAACGTGCGCAGGCAGGAGCTGTGCGAGAAGATATTTCTCGATGCTGACGCCAGGGTCTCTGCCGATGCCAATCTGGCTTCCAAGAAGTGTATCGCGATCTACGACGAGGGTTGGCACCACGGTGTGGTAGGCATAGTGGCATCAAGGCTTGTGGAAAAGTATCATCGTCCTGTATTCATTGGCCAGCTGGATAGAGAAGAAGGCATTGTAAAAGGCTCCGCCCGTGGTGTCAGTCAGATTGATCTCTGGGAAGTTCTTAAAGATAACGAGCATCTTCTCACCAAGTGGGGCGGTCATAAGATGGCCGCCGGATTCGCAACAGAAGCCGATCGAGCCGATAAGCTCATGAATGGTCTGGTCGCGACCTGCAACCGGATGTTGGCCTGCAAGCCCCTTGCCGGGATTGTCAGTATTGATTTCGTCGCCCGGCCTGAGGCTGTTAATCTAGACCTGGCCAGAGATCTTCTCAAGCTGGCACCATTTGGAATGGGCAACAAAAAGCCGCGTCTCTGCATGACCAATCTCACCTGTTCCGATACCCGTCCTCTGGGCAAAGAGCAGAAGCATTCCAGGATAATGGTCAAAGGGGATGATCAGGAGTTCGAGTGTGTACTCTGGAACAGCAAGGGCTGTGTGCCAGAAGTCGGTCAGACCATGGACATCGCTTTCACCCCGGAGGTCAATCACTTCAATAACCGTGATCGCCTGCAACTGGTGCTCGCCGACTGGCGCAGTCCGGGCAGGATTGATCTGACCAGGGAAGAGGCATTCGAGAAGATAGATTCCCAGAATGTTCCTGCTTCAGAAGAGAAGGAAGA
>JAKQFZ010000939.1 GCA_029558215.1 Candidatus Omnitrophota bacterium | reverse complement strand
ACCAGGCCTTCCTGCTGAAGCTGCTGACTGACAAGAACTCCTTCCTGCGTCGGCGCATCATCAACCAGACCATCCCATTCCTCAACGGCCGCCTCAACCACTACACGCGCACCCTTGGGCTGCCGCACGTGGTGAAGTTCGACGCCGACATGAGCTGCACGGTTTCGGAATACGGTCGTGAGCTGGACTTCGGCAACCTGTCGGCAGGCGAGAAGAAGCGGGTCAACACTGCAATGGCGCTGGCTTTCCGCGACGTGCTGCACCACCTGCACGCCAAGACCAACATCCTGCTCATCGACGAACTGGATGGCGCCCTCGACCAGAACGGTATCGACAGCGTCGTGCGCATCCTCAAGGAGAAGAGCCGGGATGAGGAGATGAGCGTCTTCGTTATCAGCCACCACCCGTCCATTGCCGGCAGGCTGGACCGCAACCTCCGGGTGGTGAAAGAGAATGGTTTCAGCCGAGTAGAGGTTGAGTGATAAATACAGCATCTAACCAAGGATTCCCATGAAGCTCCTCCAAGAACTACTCTCCCTTCGTGAAGAGGCCATCGAAACTCAGCTGGCCTCTGACATCTGGAAGGAAAACAAGGACAGCGCCAAGACGTATGTCCCAACCGCCGTCTACATGGTCAAGAAGGTCAAGGACAGCGACCCAACCGAGTATGAGGTCTACACCGACAAGGGCGGCAAGCGCAAGCTTGTTGCCACAATGGACACGGAGGAGCTTGAGGACAACTACGTCCCGGTCCGCCCTGACCAGAATGAAGACGCCGAGGGCTTCACTGTCTACCGCGACTCTGATGAGGTTGAAGCTTTCAAGTATGACGGTGACACCACGAAGGTTGACTTTGAGGGAAGCACCAAGACCCTGAAGAAGGGTGACTACCTCATTCGCCAGACCGAGGAAGACGAGTTCACGTATGAGGTACAGAGCGCCAAGTACTTCGAGGCCGACTACTCGGAGAAGAAGTAATGAAGCTGCAGGAGCTTTCATCAGCAGTCAACCAGCAGCTGGCAGAAGGTCTCCTTTCAAAGGTGCTGAAGAACACTGCGACTGAGCTTCAGGCAGCCATGGACGAAAAAGGGTGCCAACCTCGCCAAGGTTGAGATTGTCACTTCACCTGAAGGAAATGACCACATTAGGGTGAAGATGAACAGCAAAGGCGGCTCTCTAACAAGGACTGCAGTGCGGCGCGTGATTGATGACTACATGCTTCCCCGTTTTGGGGATGAAGATGGAATTCTAGGCATTGGTTATACACTATCTCTGGCTTCCGTCAAAAACTCGTATCACATCTACCTGACACAAAAATGAAGCTTTCAGAGGTCTCAGGTAAAGAGGACCCGCTCCTCAAGAAGACTGCTCAGCGGGTAGTCATGCTTCTTTACGCGCTCAATGCAGTGTATCGAAAGAACGCCGAGCTCGACTTCGATTTATTTCGCAAGATGAACACTGAGTTTACCTCAGATAACACAGCAGCTATAGTAGTGTTCATCAACTCAAATGCCACTGACAGTCAGGAAGAAGCAGCAGCGGAGCTCATTCAAGATGCTCTCGATGAAGAAGGGTTGATTGATGGGCCACTTCCGATTGATGTCACCGTCGGCAAGTCGGCCTTTGAGTCGAACGCGGTTACCATCCAGCTGTCACGACAGAAATAACACGTTGGATAGGCGGTATACGTTCAACCTGACCCTTTTACCATCCCTCCACGATAAATAGGTGATGCAAGGCGGTATCTATCTCATCTCATGTACTAACGGAAAAGTTTATGTAGGTTCTGCAAAGAACCTACCGTCTCGTTGGGGTGAACATGTCGATATGCTTATGAAGCAGAGACACTACAACCGAAACCTTCAACGCGCATGGAACAAGTATGGCGATAAGGCGTTTTCGTATTCTTACGCCGAGGAACTTGGTCCCTATGACAGGCATGAATACTTCTTACGTGAAAACTGGTGGATGCAGCATCTCCGTGACAAAGGGGTCACGTTGTTTAACATAGCAAAAGCCGAAGGTGGATGGGGTCCCGAGACTCGCACAAGAAGCAAAGAAATAGGTCAGAAAATAAGCGAAGGCGTTTGTAGAACACTGTCACAGCCGCACGTGAAAGCGAAGATGAGGTTAGCAAAGTTGGGTGTAAAGCGCACCCCAGAAGAGAAAGCAAAGATATCAGAAAAACTCAGCGGTATTGCAAAGTCGCCAGAAACAAGGGCGCTGATGTCACTCGCTCAAAAGAAGAGGGCGCTTGAAAACCCATCAGTGAGTAACAGAATGGCTGAAGTAGGAAAAATGAATAAAGGAAAAGTTCCCGCGAACGCTGTTACGTTTGTCATAAACGGCGTATCATACCACTCAGGCAAAGCCGCCGAGCGGGCGCTTGGGATAACATCACGGCAACTAGCAGCGAAAGTGAAAGATGGAACAGCAAAAAGAATCAAAGAAACGAAAGAACTCTAAAGTTAAGGGCTCGGGCTTCGAAGGCACCATCGCCAAGAAGCTTACGGCCGCTCTTCAACCTCTCAACTTCATGCGAACTCCAGGCTCAGGTGCTCGCGTGGGCGGCAAGAACTTCGACACCCTCGGTCAGATGCTTGGCGAGGACGCGCTGAAGGTCTTCGTTGGGGACGTCGTGCCGGTCAATGAGCGCAAGGAAGGGCTGAAGTTCAACCACGTTCTCGAGTGCAAGTTCTACGCATCACAGGACACCTTCACGCTGCTTGCCTCAGGCTCAGCCAAGCTGTTCGGCTGGTTTGAGGAGGTCGTCGTTGATGCTGCAAAGCTGGACAAGAATCCGCTTCTCATCTTCAAGTGGAATCACACTCCGATCTTTGTTGCCCTCGACACGATGCACAAGCACGCGCCAAGGGTTGCGCAAAAGCCCTGCTTCTCCATCCTAACCTATGGTGACAACCCGCGCGCTCTCGACATCTTCTACCTGGATGAGCTCCTCAAGGAGCAGTCCTTCTGGTTTCAACCCACAATCTAAGCACTATCATGGAATCAAATCTCCCGCGCTGGAGCGTGCGGCTTGATGCTTCTCGCCCCTCAGACAACCCAGGTTGGTCAGATATTCTGCCAATCATCGTCCACCACTACCAGCTGCACACGCAGGCGGTGGAGTTTCTCGGCCCCTACAACGCGCGTCAGCGCGGACCAGGCAACCGCGCCTACCTGCCACCAAGCAAGGAACAGCTGAAAGCTGCAATCAAGCAGGGCCGAGTGAACGACTTCACCTATCAAGCCTTCATCAACTCACTTATCAAGTTCTGCGAGACAACGAAGGGAAACAGGGCGCTTCCAACCCCTCACCCATCGGTCATTCACTCCATTCAGCTACCTGCACCTGCGTTTGAGTGCACACCAGGTCCAAATGGTAGTACAATGGTGAAGATCATTGGAGTAGAGACACCTCTCATTGTCAAGAACCTACGGTACACCGATGACATCAAGTTCATCATCGTTCGTCCTAAGCTGTCAAAGCTCGGGACTGCCTCAGCAAAGGAATGGGAAGTTCTCTTCTTCAAGGGCTACGTCGGCTACATCCCCGAGTGGGTTGACACCAACTTGAATCCTCGTTACTCTGGAATCTACGCATGAACGGAAAACAGGCAAAGCGACTTCGCAAGGCGGCCATCGGTCTTGCCACCACCCTCTCTGAAGCAGGGAAGGACATCAAGAAGGACGGCTACCAGGTCAAGAAGCATGAGAAGCACCTCTCGCCCAGCAGCCTGCTTGATGAGCACATGAATGGTGCAATGGGAACGGCTTCATACCAGCTGCTCGTTCGTCCCGACAGCGCCAAGGGTATCTACAAGCAACTCAAGAACGGGAAGATCCAATGAGCACTGAGACTCGAAACAGCTACGATGTCGCCCGTGAACAGATCATTCAGCTTCAGCGCTGGGCAGGTGTGCAGCCTACTCGCCACACTGAACTGCTGAAGAAGCTCTATCAGGTAAGAGCTGAACTGGAGAGGCTGTCCTCTGTGCATGAGGCAGTGAAGACGGCATGACCACCATCTACCGGCTGAGGGCGCGCAAGCAACCCCGGCCGATGGACCCCCTGCACGTTGGTAACTTCTACCAGAAGGAGCGCCTGCATCGTGACGCGATGCAGGACAGGCAGAACCTCATTCTCTACCTTGCAAGACTGCACGCGCATGCTTCGGTAAAGAGTCGGCCGAGAGCCTTCAACACCATCAAGCTACGCCTGACATCTCTTCGTGAGTGGGTCTATGACTATCGCCCTGCCCTCGACTACTTCTTCGACGTCCAGCAGCTTGGCTACAACCTCGGTGAAAACAAGAATGAGGTGAGCATCCTCATTCCGAAGGACCTCGGCCTTCACACATACGTCCAAACCCAAAGCTACGGGTTGGAATACATTCCACCTGTACGACCAGACGAAGGAGTGGTCTCAAAGGTCTATGTCGTGGGAGGTGCCGCTCGGCGTGCAATCATGGCGCGGCTGGAGGACGAGAGTCGATTTGACCTGATTGATGCAGTTTCTTGGATTCTGCAGCATGACGAGCTCAACTTCATCTTCAAGCCTGCAGGCAAGCTGCAGCAGCGCGATACCTCAGTGTGGCCAGTTGCTGGCATCGAAACGTGGCCGTCATGGCTGCGTGAGGCGCTTTTTGGACCAGGCATTGACATCGATAGCGCCTACACTCAGTACCTGATGCAGAACCTGAGGGAGGCCTACTCAGCTTCTCCGCACCTGCTACCAACGCTCTTTCCCGATCTCATCAAGCTCATCTCTGACAAGCAGGCCTGGCGCCGTGACCTGTGCGAGAACGTGCTTGGGCTTGAATGGAACGACGAAAATGTTGCGCTCGTGAAAACGGTCTGTATGAGCCTGGCAAATGGCTCTCGCATCTCTCCTGCCATCATGACCAATGGAAGTGGGTTCTCAATCACCGCTAAGATCATCATTCAGGCAAGCGAGAGCATAACGGTTGAACGACTCAATGAGATTGGCAGCAGGCTACAGTTCATCTCAAACCAGTACTCTAATGCCAAGAAGGCCATCTGCACGATGGACCTGAAGCTCAACCCCTCCCTTCGAAACCAGAAGAGAGTGTTTGCGAGCTACTTTGAATGGGAGCGCGTTGCGCGCTACCTCATTTGGGAGGCAGTCGATCGACACGGCATCATGATGCACGATGGGATCGACGGTATTCCACAGCGCTACCTGGACAACCTACCCCAAATCATTCAGCGGGTAGGCGTGAGAGTCACCACCTGACGCGCGCAGATTATAGCATTAGTGCACAAATAGCGCGCGCAACAGGTTAGAACACTGGGAACGGCATCTTCGCCGCCAGCTCAAGCCGCTTGTTGATGAACTCGACTGAGATATCACGCTCAAGCGGTGTCATCTGCAGCACCTGTTCGTACTGAATGGATCCTCTTGAGAAGTAGGCGATCTCTACGGCCGCCTTGAGCAGGTTTCGAACTTCAATACCCATCGAGTTGATCATCTCGGCGATCCTGCTCGACTCGCCTGAGATGATCATTCGGTGAAAAAAGAGATTGGATTGAGCGGCAGCTCTACCTCTACTTCTTCGCCGCAGTCCCTGCACTTCAGCTTGGTGGTCGTCGCAGGACCCCAGTCATTCATCTTCTCGATCATCTCGGTGATGCGGTTCTGCATCGGCGTCGTAAGCGCCTTTGCCCAGTCCTCGATCTGTGCTCGATCGGTGATGCCGTCAACGCTCTCAATGAGGCTCGTCAGGTTGAAGATGATGTTGGCCTTGACGTCATCTGCTGACAGCTCCTGCTTGTTGGCGTTCATCTGGAACAGCTTAATCATGTGATCGAACTTCACAGGATGAAGCACCACCTTCTGACCATTCTGCAGGTTGACCTCGAACTTCGTGGTAGGATCAAGGAACTTCATCTCCTGAATCATCCTCTCGATGTCTACAGTGTACGAGTGGTTCTTTGCTCCTTCACACGTGTGCTTGACGTTGATCTCGAACTGCGGTCCGTAGGTCACCACACGGAGGAAGAACATCAGCGCATCTACATCTCGCCCAAACAGGCCTGATGGCTTCTTGATCTCTGGCACGCACTCTCGGCAGACCTCCTCAAGCGCCTTTCCGTTGAAGAGCTGGTCAGGGTTCTTCAGGTTGATCTCAGTAAGCGCAGACATGGCGTGAACGTGCACCTCACCCTCAGCGCTTGCAACCTCTCCGTTGTTGTAGAGGGCGCCGCGTGATGGTAGCTGAAATACCCGACCTGGAAGCTTCAGCTTCTGCATCAGTGGGTTGGCAGTCGGTGTGTTTTCCATGAAGGTCTCCGTCTCATAAATATGGTGTACGAGCTATTTACGCCCTGACGAGGCGCCTTTTCTGGACACGCCATGGATGAAAGAGAAGCACTAAAAACACTGCAGTCTATTGAGGCGCTGCTTGAGCAGTCGCTCTCGATGGGCAAGTCTCAGCGTGTGACTGCTTCTCGAAAAGTCAAAACTGCTGGTAGCAAGAAGGAAGAGCAGGCAGATTTTAGCACTCTCAACAAGGCGACGAAGTTTGCATCTGGCAACCTTCTGATTCTCGGTAAGAGTGCTGCTACTCTTCAGAAGGCATTTACTGGGGTATCGTCAGCTCTTGGTGACGTCAAGCTTCCAGATATCGATGTGTCAAAGATGGAGGACAGGCTATCTGCTTCCATCGATCCAGTAGCCGCCTCTCTAGATTCACTCAACAACAAGATTCAATCTGCTGTCAGCTCGATCAAGCTGCCATCGATTGATGGTGAGTCTGCATCTAGCACAACTGAATCGCTGGTTTCAGTTGCACGTGCAAGCGGAATTGTTTCAAGAAGGTTTGGAAACCTTGCTGCCTCAACTGAGGCGCTTCAGGCTGCATTTGATGGTGCTGCTTCGAAGCTGCTGTCTGGTACCAGAACTGCAGCCGCTGTAACAGTAGATGCTGCAAAATCAAGTGCATCAGAACACAGGCTTGCAACTGATATTCAGATTGAAGCTGAGAACAAGCAAGCCAAGACAGTCAGCCTAACAGATAGAATCCTTCACAAGTTTGCAGGTGGAGTGGAGTCTACAGATGATGTGATGGGTAACTTTGCAAAGGGGATGAAGGACGTACTATCCTCCCTCAAGTTGGCCTTCACAAACGTCATCAGGGATATCTACAACCTCGAAGCTCGTAGCATCTCCGCCTCATCAAGCCTGACAACTCTCTACGGTGCATCTATTCGTGCAGGCATGAGCCTTGACGAATACACCGGAATGATGGAGGACAACGTCGCCGCGGTTGTTCGCTCAGGCAGCATGCGTGAATTCACTGAGCAGACTCGCGCTGGCGCGGAGCAGCTCAAGAAGCTTGGCGTCTTTGGCCCATCGGCAACTAAGCTAGTTGCTGCCATCAACACCGCAACTGTCACCGTAGGTATCCCGCAGGAGCAGCTCGCCAAGGCCACTCAGGCGCAGACACAGATGTTCGAACGTCTGCGCAAGACGACGCTGATGACCGCTGATTCCTTCAGGCAGCTCGTCGCTGACATCAGTGAGAATGAAAACGTCCAGGAAGAGCTGCTCGGTCTGGCACCCGCAGAAAGAAGGGCTCGACTTGAGCAGCTAACCAACGGCGCCACGTTTGGCTACCAGATGGGTGCTACAGCTCAGGCATCCAAGCAGCTGACTGATGCGCTGCTTGCGCAGCGTAAGGCCACTACTGTCCAGCGCTTCCAGACCGCTGGTGCAATCCGTCAGGCAGGTGCCATCACTGGCATGAGCAATGCAGAGACGAATGAGCTTGCCCGTCTGGCGATGAAGAAGAACAAGACAGATGAGGAGCTGAAGCGTTTTGCAGTCCTGTCTGCTGGCATGGAGAAGCGGCTGCAGGAGATGCAGAACACTGAGAATCCTGCAGTTCAGAACATTGCAGATCGTCTTCAGGAAGTTCTGTCATCTGGCCCGTACATGGAGGCGCAGAAGGCCGCCGCCAAGGTGCTACAGCAGGCCGAGGCTGGTGGTCCAAAGAATGCTGATGTTGGGCAGGAAACGCCTAAGTTTCTTCAGGACCTTGGTGGCGCGCTGACTACCCTGTCGGGTATCCTAAAGAACCCACTTGGCGAGGCAATGACCACATTTGCGTCAATCTTGGCGCAGTCGGTCATGCAGGTCTTCTACCTCAGCCGCATCAACAAGGGTATTCACCGACTTGCTAACCCAACATTGGGCGGACCTGGTGTTGGCGGAAAGAAGGGTGTTCTCGGCCGGGCAATGGAAGGTGGCCGCGGAGTCGTAAAGTCTTCCATCGACATGGGGAAGGGCGCACTCGGTAAAATTGGCGGTGTTGTCAGCTCAATCCTTTCACCTATTGGGGCCACTATTGCTGACAGCGTAGGGAGCATGACTGGGCTGCCAGCTAAAGAGCCAAGAAGGGAGCGCCCTCTCACTGACTCCGAGAAGCTTGAGCAGAAGAAACTTCAAGCCACAAAACCCAAGAAGCCTGGTATTGGCAAGAGGGTAGGCAAAGGCCTCGGTGGAATGTTCTCGAGTGTCAAGATGATGGGCATTGACATGCTTCTTGGAACTCTCGGTGCTGCCGACCTTGATACGACTACGTTCGATGCCGACGGAAACGACATTGGCAAGTCAATGTCAAAGTCGAGCAAGTTTGGTGCCTTCATCAACAAGGGCGCCAAGTTCTTGATGAAGGGCATCTTCAAGGCAACTCTTTTCGGAGCAGTCATCAATTCTCTCTGGGACGCAGTGGATGAGATGTTCACTGGAGATCTCGGCGCCGCCTTCGGTGAATCAGAAAAGCTCAACATAGATTTCAGCAAGAAGGGTTGGTTGCTGGATATTGGAAAGTTCATCTTCAGTAAGATTGATGACATGACGATGGCCGTGTTTAGAGGGTTTGCTACCTTCATCACAGACATGGTTGACATGGGGTTGTTTGCCATTGGCGTCGACACGAAGGAAATTTTTGGCGGAACTCTTACCAACCTGTTTGATACTGCTCTAACGCAGGTCATTGTTTGGTACAAGGAGTTCAAGCTTGGCATCATGAAAATGGTGAACTCTGCCGGTAAGCTTGTCGGTCTTGATCTCTATGGTGACAGCATCAAGGAAGCTGAATCAGAAATCGAGACAAGTAAGCAAACCCTTGGCAAGCTGAAGGAAAGCAAGGACAAGACTCTCAAGAACATCGGTGAGGAAAACAACCGCCTGCAGGCTGAAAAAGCGGAGGCTGCAAAGAAGACTGGTGACATCATCAAGGCGTCAGGCAGCAATGTATCATACGGCATTGACGCCGCCATTGACGCCGCAAAGAGAACCACCAAAGACATCCAGCAGCTTCAGCTTGATGCTATCAAGGACAAGACTGCTGCAGTAGCACCTCAACCTACAGCAGCAACACAGGTTGCAACCCCGGCCATTCAAAAGCAGGTCAGTGTCACCCCACCAGAAGTAAATAAGACTCAGGTTGAAACGGTAGAAAAGAGGACCACTGAGAAGACGCAGGAAGCTAAGACGATAACTCCAGCCGAGATGCCAGAGATGGTACAGCTTGCTCAGCAGCAGCTTCAAGCTCTCAACAGCATTCTCACGGCAATCATGGAGCAGTCTGTTTCCCAGGAAGGTTTCTACTCTGCTCTTACACGACCACGAGTTCCATCAAGTAGCATCTACCAGATGAACTTGAACCGACAAACATAACGGACCTAGTACATGGCTCAGTTTTCAAACTACTGGAAGATCATCACACCAGCATCTCGTAAGCAGCTGTATACGACGATTGCTACCGATGCGTATGATCCACGCACCACTGATCTTTCATCGATGACGGCGGTCACCTGGTATTCCCAGGTGATGCGAGGTCCAGGTTCGCGAATGAACTCGTACAAGCAGTACGACGCGATGGACGCCGACGTTGACATTGCCCGCGCCCTTGACACCATCGCTGAAGAGATGACCGGAAAGGACGACAAGACGGGCCTACCATTCGAGATCGTCTACGACAAGGAAGACAACCAGGACGTCAGCGATACCACCGCCATCACGCTACGCCAGGCCGTTCGTCAGTGGTCTGACATTCAGGACTTCAACCGCCGCCTCTTCAAGATTGCGCGCGACCTCATCAAGTACGGTGACTGCTTCTTCCGTAAAACCTCTGATACCAAGAAGTGGATCTGGGTTGACTGCACGCAGGTCTACGGCATTGAGGTTGACCGTGATGGCAACATCATCAACTACCACATCAAGAAGCCAGGCAAGCCAGTAGGCGCCAACTCGGGTGCGTATGGCACGCGCAATGAAGAGATTGAGATCATCCCTGCCGCAGCAATGATTCACTTCTCCATGTCTGATGACATGGGAGATAGCGCCCCATTCGGACAGTCGGTGCTACGCCCGATCTTCCGTGTCTTCCGTCAGCTGTCGATGATTGAAGACTCGGTCATCATCTACCGCATCGTGCGCGCACCTGAGCGCCGCGTCTTCTACGTTGACGTTGGCAACATGCCAGCCCAGCGCGTCAAGCAGTACCTCGAGCAGGTGAAGAACGAGATTCGCCAGAAGAAGGTGCCAGGCATGACCAACAACGGTCAGAAGGACATCGTCGATGGTCAGTACGATCCGATGTCCATTCAAGAGGACATGTTCTTCCCTGTCACAGCGACTGGCCGTGGCTCGCGCGTTGAGACTCTTCCAGGCGGAACTGAGGACTTTGGCTCGACCCTCCTCAAGTACTTCCGTGACAAGGTGTTCCGCGGTCTGCGCGTGCCATCTTCCTACATGGTAGGTCAGGATGGACAGGGCGCTCAGTTCAACGACGGCAAGGTCGGCATCGCCTACATCGAGGAGCTGCGCTTCGCCAACTTCATCATGCGCCTGCAGGACCGCATTGAGAAGGTCATCGATGAGGAGTTCAAGGTCTACCTCAAGGTTGCTGGCCTGAAGATCGACGATGAAATCTTCCGTCTTCGTCTACCAGATCCAGCCAACTTTGCGCTGTATCGCCAGAACGCCCTTGACGCTGACCTCATCAGCTCATTCAACAACATCGCCGGCGAGAAGACGCTCTCGAAGCGCTTCATCCTCAAGCGCTACCTTGGCCTGACCGATGATGAGCTGCAGATGAACGAAGCAATGGTGAAGGAAGAACGCGGCATCGCCGAGAACACCAACATTCCATCGCTTCAGCAGATCTATGACCCAGCCGTCTATGAGAACCGCGATCAGCTAAGCGTTGAAGGTCCAGGCGGCGCAATGCCAGGTGAGGACCAGCTCGCAGGTGGTCTTGGTGGTGAAGAGGACATCGGAGGCTTCTTCGGTGGAGGCGGTGGCGGAGCACCTGAAGCCCCGGCAGCCGAAGCACCAGCTGGCGGTGAGGCCCCAGCCGGTGGAGAAACTACACCGCCCGCAGCGCCTTGACATAAATAAGGTGTAATCTCTACACGAGGACCCTCACAATGAAGCTACTCCAAGAACACCTTTCCCCTTCAGTCGCACACCTCTGCGAGATGCGCAAGGGTCAAGACCTCTACCTCAAGGGCATCATGATGCAGGCCGATCTGAAGAACGGTAACGGCCGCGTCTACCCGCTGTCTGAAATCAGCAAGGCAGTTGAGGAAGCACAGAAGCGCATCAAGGAAGGCTTCAACATCATGGGTGAGCTCAACCACCCAGATACCCTCAGCATCAACCTTGACCGCGTCTCGCACATCATCACTGAAGTGGCGATGGATGGCAGCAACGCCATTGGCAAGATGAAGCTGCTCAACACACCAACTGGCAACATCGCGAAGGCCCTCATTGAAGGTGGCGTTCGCCTTGGTGTTTCGAGCCGTGGCACGGGTAACGTCAACGAGAGCGGCGACGTGTCTGACTTCTCCTTCGTGACCGTCGACATCGTCTCTCAACCATCAGCGCCAAATGCCTATCCTGACGCCGTCATGGAAAGCATGGGTAACAAGAAGGTCATGTCTCTCGCTGAGGCAGTTGTCCATGACAAGAAGGCTCAGGCCTACTTCAAGAAGGAGATCATGGGTCTCCTCGAAGCAATTCGCAAGGGCGCGAAGTAACATGGATAGCGCCGCCAAACAGATGTCGAAGCAGCTGGTCGGAGATTTCAAGCCGACCACTGATGGTCAGAAGGCCATCGTAAAGGCATGTGAAAAGCTATCAGGAAAGAAATTCTCTGAGCTTACTATTGCCGAGCTTCGCGATCATCTGGCCAATGCTGCTAAAAGCGGATTACCTGTTGACGACATCATGGATGTCAGCCACAAGGTGGCAAATTTCGTAAAAGACCGCAAGCCACCAAAAGACAAACTACCGGAAAACAAAGGAACTGACATGAACTTTCCAAAGCTGCAGGCATTGACCGAAGCCAAGAAAAAGAAGGTCGAAGATGAGATGGAAATGGACTTCGGTGACGGTGAAGTTGCACCTGAAGAAGACACCGAAGAGAAGCCAGCTGTTGATAAGGCAGCAGTGCTTGCCTTCCTGAAGAGCTGCGATGCCAAGTGCCGCGCCGAAGTCTGCAAGAAGCTGCAGGCAATGGTTGAAAAGGATAAGGCTGCCGCTGAGAAATGACCTCCCGGAGGAAGTAAATACACACGTCTCAACTGAAAGGAGAGCGTATGGCTAACCATCAAGAAACCCTAAAGGCAATGCTGCAGGACATCATCAACGGCAAGGAAGAACAAGCTGCCGTAACGATGCATGACTACTTCGTTGCGAAGACGCGTGAAGTTACTGGTCTCGCCCCATCTATCGATGAAGACGACCTCGGAGATTTCTCGACGGACACCAGTGAAGCTGACGACGTGTCAGCAACTGAAGAAGAATGAGCCTCATTTGAGGCCAAGCGGCCGCAAAAGCGATGAGTTTTTGCGGCTTTTTCGTGCTCCTGTATAAATAGGACACGCGCATGGTTTCATTATGTGGAACCTGAATCCAAAAGCAGCGCGAGCTGTGTATTGTAACCACAAAGGAGAACTCAATGGATGAGATTCTGAACAAGCTTCTTCAATCCGAGCTTCTCAGCGAAGAAGTCAAGACTGAAATCTCCGAGCAATGGGCCGCTTCGGTCGAAGCCTTCAAGACGCAAGTCCGTGAAGAAGTTTCGATGGAAGTTCGCAACGAGCTCGCTGAACAGTGGATCTCTGAGCGTGATGAGCTGATCGGTAAGGTCGACTCATTCGTCGCTGAAGCCCTGACAAAGGAGCTCTCTGAGCTCAAGGGTGACATCGAGCGCTTCCGTGATCTTGAGGCTGAGTACGCTGAAAAGCTGGTAGAGGAAAAGCACAAGCTCGCCGGTGAAGTCGCAACCGAACTCGACGCCCTCGTCGACAAGATTGACGCCTTCTTCGAAATGCGCCTTGCTGCCGAAATGGACGAACTCAAGGAAGACCTCGAGACCGTCAAGCAGAACGAGTTCGGTCGTCGTATGTTCGAAGCCTTCGCTACCGAGTACGCCAAGAACTACGTTGACGAGGATGCCGTCCAGTCGAAGCTCTCAGTTGCCGAGCAGAAGCTCGCCGACGCTGAGCGCGCTCTGGCTGAAAGCGAAGAGAAGATCAACAAGATGCTCCGTGAAGCCAAGATGGAGGCAATCCTGTCCCCACTCACCGGCAAGAAGCGCGAGCAAATGGCTATGGTTCTCAAGAACGTTGAGACCTCACGCCTCGAAGAATCGTACAAGTTCTTCATTGGTCGTATCATGAAGGAAGATGCTGCTACCGCTGCACCTCTGACCGAAGGTAAGACCACTGAGACCAAGACGACGGTTGTTACTGGTGACACACCAGCAACCGCAGAAGAGCAAAAGGCTGGCCAGGTCAACGAAAGCCTGTCCCACCTGAAGCGCCTCGCAGGTATCAAGTAATCTGCCAAAACTTCCCTACAAGGAGATAACCATGCAACTCATTGAAAACTGGCAAGAAACCAAAGAGGCTCTTCTCGAAGGCCTTCAGGGTTCTAAGAAGCAGGTCGTAGCTACTCTTCTGGAAAACCAGAAGCAGTACCTGGCCGAAACCGCCTTCCCAGCATCCGCCAACCAAGCCGCTGACATCAGCAACTTCCAGAAGATCGTCATTCCGATGATCCGTCGTATCCTTCCAGGTACGATTTCGTCTGACCTCGTTGGTGTTCAGCCAATGTCCGGTCCAGTCGGTCTGGTTTACTCTCTGCGCTTCGCTTTCGCTGAAGTCGCTGATGCTCCAGGCACTGTGAACGACATCACCGCTGGTGATGAAGTCTACGGCAACAACAGCAAGATGAAGCGTTTCTACTCTTCAGCTGACGTTGGC
>JAKQFZ010000928.1 GCA_029558215.1 Candidatus Omnitrophota bacterium | reverse complement strand
GCGGTCGCAGGTCGACCAAATGTGGGCAAGTCCACACTCATTAATACTTGGCTCGGCGAGGAGCGTCTTGTCGCTTTCGATATGCCTGGCACGACGCGAGATGCCATTTCAGTTCCTTTCGAAAGGAATGGCCAGAAGTTCGAACTGATTGACACTGCTGGCTTACGTCGCAAAGGTCGCGTGTTCGAAGCCATCGAAAAATTCTCAGTAGTCAAAACTTTGCAGGCGATTGAGTCATCGGATGTGGTGTTGTTGCTTCTGGATGCGACCCAAGGTGTGACAGACCAAGACGCGCACATTGCGGGGTATGTACTGGAGAGTGGTCGGGCTGTCGTGATTGCTGTCAACAAATGGGACGCCGTGGACGATTACCAGCGCCAGTTGCTGGAGCGCTCCATTGAGTCACGCTTGTCATTTCTGAAATTTGCTTCACTGCATTTCATTTCAGCGAAAAAAAGGCAAGGTCTTGGTCCTCTTTGGGCGTCTATTGCCCAAGCGTACAAGGCAGCCAATTGCAAGATGCCGACTCCGGTACTCACGAGATTGCTGTTGGAAGCTGTTCAGTTCCAAAGTCCGCAACGCGCTGGGATGTTTCGGCCAAAGCTGCGTTATGCCCACCAGGGTGGAATGAATCCCCCAGTGATCGTCATCCATGGCAATTCGCTGGAGCACGTAACAGCCGCCTACAAACGTTTTCTTGAAGGCCGTTTCCGCAAGGAGTTCGACTTGGTGGGTACACCGCTTCGAATCGAGATGAAGACTTCTCACAATCCGTTCAAGGAGGGAGAAGGGGCGTGATGTTGGGACACATTGCCGGTTGTCCCCATGATTGTTCTGGATGTGTCTTGCCATTTGTTTCTAAGGGCTAAGCACTCTTCTCCCGTTGGCAGTCAGTTGGTGTGGTAAGGTGCGGTTTTACAACAACATTTTGAACACGGAGCATATCGTGAGCAATAAAGGCCAACTTCTCCAAGATCCGTTCCTGAACGCACTGCGTCGTGAACATGTCCCAGTTTCCATCTATCTGGTTAACGGAATCAAACTGCAAGGACAGATTGAATCTTTTGATCAGTATGTGGTCTTGCTGCGCAATACAGTGACCCAGATGGTTTACAAACACGCTATATCGACCATTGTCCCTGGTCGTGCCGTCAGCTTCTCGACTGCCGACTCCGCTGAGTCTGACGCTGTTGCCTGAGTCTGACATCGCAACTATTTGGTT
>JAKQFZ010000923.1 GCA_029558215.1 Candidatus Omnitrophota bacterium | reverse complement strand
CTCTGCGATCACGTTACGAAGTCGCTGCACCTCACCTGACAACTGCTCTTCCTTGCTGGTCGTCTTCTTCTCAAAGATGTCTTTCGCTGACGACTCCAGCTGCTTCTTCCACGTGTAGTATTGGGTCAGGTTGATTCCCTCCTGACGGCACAACTCCGACAGGTTCGTCCCTCGGTCCAAACCCGACATCACAATTCGCAGTTTCTCCGCTGATGTCCACTTCCGACGCGTCTTACGCTCGCTCATTGAGTCTCTCCTGGTTCTTTGTCAGGCAACCAGTCTCTGACTCCTCTAACTTACCACCTGTGCCACTTCCGGTGAAACATTACAGTTTCGTTTTGTTCAGCAGAAGATTTAGTCTATTGGAACTCCGCCACTCGAAGAGTCTTTAAACTTCATGGCTCAATAAATAATTTATCTACAATAGTAGCAACAAAGGAAGACTACGACAGATGTTATCGATCCTTGCACAACGGAATGCTAGGAGCAGCACTTAAGCTAGCATTGGCAACGAAGACAATTGTGTATGTAGGCTATTCATGTCAGGACGAAGACTTTGTCCGCCTCTGTAAGTCAATAAATAGCCAAATGAAGGGGCTGACCGAACCTGTCCCAAGCTTAGTTGAAAGCTCAACTCCTGGTCTTCCTCTTTCTAGGAGTGGAGTTGAGTTCGAGGAGAGCATTCTCGAGTCTTCCAAGTAGTTTGAACCCTGCGACCTTGTTGAAACGAGCTTCTCGTTCGAGGAGAGAAGCGGCAGCCCATCGGAGTGCCATGGGGGCATCCTGCCAGCGAGAGACATTGCGGGTGTACCGCCTGGTGCCATTGAAGGTCGAATCAATCACGTTGGTGCTGCTGAAACTTCGCTGTAGGGAAGAAGGCAGCCCCAGGCGATTGATAGTGAACATCTCCTGCAGCCCTTCCCGTAAACTGTTGGCAACGCTGGGAGCGGACTTCTCTAAAGTTGTCGCCAACTTCTCCAGTTGAGCAATGCCTTGTTCGGCTGGCAACTTCCACGCAGACCGCATCTGCTCACGAACCTCTTCCTGCCGACCTTCAGGCAACGGCTCTACCACATTCCGTTCCTTGTGCAGCCTGCAGCGTTGCACCGGCTGTTCGCCAAAGACTTCCGTAATTCCTGCTCGCAGTGCCTTGCTGCCATCAATGATGAACAGTCGTTTCTGCTCCGGCTTGACACCGCGTTCCACCAGGTCCTTCAAGAGTTCAGCGATGACGGTCTTGTTCTCAGAACCACCCTCACGAAGCCCCAGCACATGCTTGGTGCCATCACGGGCCACGCCGATGGCCACAATCATGTGAAAAGAGCCTAAAACCACACCATCCAGGAAGATCGCCAGCAGCGACAGGTCATGAAAGCGACGCTGCATCAGCTCTTCCAGAATCTGCGTACTTCGCTCTTTGACTTCGCGGCTGACACTCGAGCGACTGACACCCACGGCCTCCATCAT
>JAKQFZ010000914.1 GCA_029558215.1 Candidatus Omnitrophota bacterium | reverse complement strand
GTATTTTGGCGAGATGGAAATCCAGCTCCGCCCTCTTCGGAACGAGTCTGATGATTGGTACTCCAGAGCTGTCACGGATCTCTGGGCGTTTCAGGGAGACACACAAGTCATCTTGAACCTGGTGCCAAAAGTGCTCAATCTGAATGGCGCTTTCTTGTTCTAGGTGGATTTCCTTCTCTTGCTTCCGACGAGGGAGTGAGGAACTGGCGAAAGGTAAGGATTGTTGGATCAAACCACGACTTCGAATGCATCTCCTGTTCTGAGTGTTGCAATCTGCACGTACAATCGCGCACCCCTTTTGGTTGAAGCGGTTCGAAGTGTTGTCACTCAAGAGATGGATCCCAATTGGTACGAAGTGCTGATCATAGACAACAACTCCAAGGATGAAACGCCTGAAGTCAGCCGACAGTTCTGCGACAAATACCCCAACGTCCGATACATCAAAGAGACCAAACAAGGTCACTCACATGCGCGCAACCGTGCCATTGAGGAGTCGCGTGGAACCTATGTGGTCTACCTGGATGACGATGGGAAGGCTCCAAAAGCCTGGCTTGAAACGGCTCGTGAGATCATCGAGACGCAAGCGCCGGGCATGTTTGGCGGATCCTTCTTTCCTTACTACACCAGCCCGAAGCCCAAGTGGTTCAAGGACATCTACGCTGCCAATGATATCGGGGGAGAGGCACGGGTTCTGGAGTCGCAGAAGTCACTCACCGGCGGGAATTTCTTTGTGCGAAAAGAGGTCCTTGTTCAGTTGAATGGATTCAGTCCGGAGCTGGGGATGTGTGGCGATCAGATTGGCTTGGGTGATGAAGATGATGTGCAGTTTCGAATGAGTCGCGATATGCCGACGGAGGTGCGCTACTACGATCCGCGATTGAACATTCTGCATTGGGTCAGACCGGACAAGATGACGCTTGGTTTTGTCCTGAAAGGCTCCTTTGTCTCCGGACAGTCCGCCTACAGAGCGCACCTGGGCAAGCGGGCGGAGCGTTCCTGGCTCGTGCTCCTGTGCAAGCAACTGACAAAGGCTCTCTTGGGTTTTGTGCTGTTCTGCGTGCAGCGTCCTCTGCCGTCAAAGCACCGCCGGTATCAGTATTTTGGAAACTATGTTTTTGAAAATGCTCGAAGTATCGTCACAACTTTGGGCATTCTTTCAGAGAAGTGGGGCGTTGGACACAAGACGCAACGCACATAGACTCCCCCACGGGAGCACGGGAAGAGGAAACCACCAACGATGAAAGTCCTGCATGTCGGCGTGTTCAGAGACCACGCACTTGGTCTCGATCATGTCTGTCGAAGTGGTTTTCTGAAGAATGGGATTGATCCGATATGCTTTGACTTTCGTTCATCCGCTGAGGAGATGGGTCTGGAGCGTATGAATCAGAGTCTGCTTGAGCAGGGCGCTGATTCTGATCTCATCTTCATCACCAAGGGCGAACTCATCCAGCCATTGACGCTGAAGCGTCTGCGGGAAAAGGGAGCGCAGGTTTCCATCTTCTATGGAGATATTCGCCAAGAGCCTGAAAACTGGCTTGTAGACAACTGCCCACACTGTGATGTGTTCTTTATGACCTCGGCAGGTGACGTTCTGAAGCACTACTACGAAGTGTGCAAGCCATCAAGAGCGGCTTTTGTCTGGAACCCAAGCAACCCGGAGCTCCCCGACGAATTCAGAGATGTTCCCCGTTCCGTGGATCCGCCACTTTTCACGGCAACCGTACACCCGCACATGGGATCAGAAAGAAGGGCAGTCTACGAATACCTTTGTCGCCGAAGAGATGTCAGCATGGTCGGGTGTTCCGACAGAGTCTTCCGGTGGGACATTCTCAATAGGCTCTACTACAAAATTCATCCGCCCCATTACCTTCGCGGTAGAGATTACATAGAGCGTATCATTCGCTCGCGTTTTGGCATTGGCGTGAGTGCCATGCAGAACGTGAAGTATTACACGTCCGATCGCCTGGTTCACTATTTGACATTTGGAAAGTGCTTCTTGGCATATCGTTTTCCCGGCTGCGAGGACGTACTTCAGAATGGAGTTCATGTGGTCTATTATGATGGCATAGATGATCTTGCTCGCAAGATTGACTACTATCTGGAGCATCCCGATCAAGCAGAGAAGATTGGGGTCTCTGGTCAGAGGAAAGTGCTAGAGGAGTACAATGCCGAACGGATCGTGCACTTGATGCTGGACATTCTCCGGAGCGGGGGATCGAATTTGTTTCCGTGGGTCGAGGTGTATGGTTGAGAACGTGTTGATGAATGATGATCCGGAAGTCTCACGGTTTTTCCGAAGAACCGACCCGCATGAAGATCGTTTTGTGTTCGATCTCCCCAAATCCTGGTGGAGTCGTCCTTACGAGTATGCTTGGGCTGCATCCTTCGCTCAGGAATCGGATACAGCCTTGGATGCTGCGTGCGGCATCTGTCATCCACTCAAGTTCCATCTGTCGGACACCTGTCGAGTAGTTCATGCCTGTGATCTCGATGAGAGAATCCTTTCACCGGAAGCGATCAAGAAAGACATCATTTCGGATTTTGGCGATTCCGCGCTTGACACTCTTCCCACAAGATACTTTGACAAGATCAGTTACGCCCAGGCGAGCATTCTCTCGCTGCCCTATGCTGATGAATCTTTTGACAAGATCTACTGCATTTCCGTGTTGGAACATCTGCGTGACTTTGGAAATCGCTATCCACTCGCTGACTTGTTCCTGTCTCGGTTATCTTCGTTTCTTCCCTATCAGATCGGTGGTGCATTGAAGGAGTTTCGCAGAGTGTTGCGGGATCAAGGACGCGTGATCTTGACTTTTGACTATCCGAAAATCAACCTCGGATACCTGAACCGCGCTGTCATAAGGGCAGGCCTTGATTTCGTTCGACGGCCTGATTTCACATTGCCCGACGATGCACTTCAGGATCCCAAAGGACAGCTGTACTGCTTTCGGACTGTGCTCAGAAAAGCGCATGAGGGCAAACCATGAACATCGGTATTGTAACAGCGTGGTGCGATGTGGGTGCCGGCATGGTCTCAAGGGCATATCGGGATGTACTCCAGACGAAGCACAACGTATTCATTTATGTACGCGGCGGGCTTCAGCCTAGAGATGATCCCAACTGGCAAGCCCCTAATGTGACATGGGGAAGACAGTTTCGACGTGGGATAACCCGAGTTGCTCTGAAAGAATTCCACCGATGGGCTGTTCAACACAAACTGGATGTCATCCTCTTCAACGAACAGTGGAATTTCATCCCGGTGGTTTATGCGCGTCGTCATCTGGATGTTGCGTTGGGAACTTATGTGGACTACTACAAAGCCAATACCGTTGCATTCTTCGATCTGTACGATTTCCTTCTATGTAACACGCGCAGGCATCATTCGGTCTTTCAGCATCATCCTCACGCGGTGTACATTCCTTGGGGCACAGATTGTGAATTGTTCAACGGATCCTGTGAATGTGTGCAGCAGGGCAGTGTCGTGTTCTTCCTTTCTGCGGGCGGAAATCCCGTGCGGAAGGGCGCAGAGACAGCCATCCTGGGATTCAAACTTTTGCGCGGGAACTGCCGCTTCGTCCTGCATCTGCAAAGAGACTTGAGTTCCTTTCCGACGCTTGAGCTCCTGTGTCGCGATGATCCCCGCATTCAGGTTGTTGTTCGCAATGTTCCCCCACCTGGGCTGTATCATCACGGTGATGTCTACGTCTACCCGTCAATTCTGGACGGTATTGGCTTGACGATCCCCGAAGCGATGGCTTGCGGACTACCGGTGATTACAACCGACTGTGCCCCAATGAACGAGTTCGTGCAGAACGGAGTCAATGGACGCCTCGTGCAGCCCTATGAATACCGAACCCGTCCGGATGGATATTACTGGCCGGAGAGCTACTGCAGACCCGAAGACGTAGCTGAAGCCATGCAGCATTACGTGGATCATCTGGACCACCTTGGGGAGTTCAAGAAACAGTCTCGTGAATACGCTCGAACACATCACGACTGGTTCAAGAACGCCCTCGCGCTACCTGAAATGATGAACGGATTCTCGCCATCGCAAATCGAAAGACAACGACAAACTGAACTGGAGTGGCAAGCACTTGATGATTCCTATCTGCCACCAATGAGACGGAACTTTCGAGATGTTCTGCGCCTGATGAATGCACACCATGGACACCTTGCCGACTGGCTTCTGTACAGTCGCTGACACAGAAACACGCCCGAGTGACTGTAGACCCTATATCTGGCAAAGAGTATTTCAAACCGACCGACCCGAACGGTTAGGAACGGCTCCGCTATCGCGG
>JAKQFZ010000256.1 GCA_029558215.1 Candidatus Omnitrophota bacterium | reverse complement strand
CAGAGTGCCAGTGCAGACTGGGCGCGCCATCAGCTCGGCTCTCAGTATCTTCGGGAGTACTACGGCGAGCAACATGCCCGCAGAGTTGCGGGTGCCACTCGCGCTTCAGCGACAGAAGAGGCGGCAATAGGCGCTGCGCTGGAGCACTTCGAGCAGTTGGTAAACCGATACCCCGATTCTCCCCATGCGGAGCAAGATGCCTACCAGATCGCTTCACTCACAGCCGCCTTGAGAAAGGCTGGCGTGCAGAAAGACAACGAGATTCGGGCGATCCAGGCATATCAACGCTTTGTTGAGAATTATCCCAAGAGTGAGTTAGTTGGTCGGGCACGGATGAACATCGGGGCGATCCTGTTCGAGCGGGCAAAGAGCGGACGCGAGACCTACGAGAACGCCTACGCCGCGATGGCGGAGTTGGTCTCGGCGACGGATGTCGTCTTGGGCGATTACGAACGCGGCAGAACGCTCCTGATGTTGGGGGAGATACAACAGCAGCAGTGGCACAACTATGCAAGAGCACGTGAGATTCTTCAGACGATTGACCGCGGACCTTCTCAGGACCGTAAGACGGCATCTTCGGCGTCGTATCTGCTGGCGGAAGCATATCGAGGGCTGAAGGATTATTCCTCAGCCATTGAAGTCTTTCGGGACATCTTGACGCGATTCGAGCCGACGGATGGTTTCTATGGGTTCCGTCTTCACCCGACTTGTCTGTTCTCGATGGGGGAATGTCAGATGGCGGTTCGGGACTGGGACGGCGCAACAGCTACTTTCCAACGAATTGTGACTGACTGGGGAGATGATCCCTATGCGGAATTGGTGAAATACAATATCGAAACCATTGAACTTGAGAGGGGGAAACAGTGATGAGAAGCGGCATTTTTCGCGGGGTTCTGTTCTGTATTCTGATGCATTTGTCAGCAAGCCTGGTTTGGGCTGCACCTGAAACACCAACGCCACCTCCACCCCCTCCTGAACCGAGCGCATTCTTTCTGCATCCGGATGATATTCCCTATGGCATTCCGCCTGAGAAGCCCATTGAAGTCGGTGTGCAAGTGAGTGTTCCAGGGACGGTCCAGATACTGAAATTGTACGTGGGAGACCCCAAGGATGCGGGTTTGTTCGCATATTACGTGCACAAGCGTTGGGAGCAGGAAGGTAGTTCAACGAGACTATACGGTTTCTGGGATGGATTTCTGTATCGGCTCGAGGATCAATATCAAGAGGATCCGCGCTATTGTCAGTGTAGCGATGTGTTTATGGCTGTTGAAATAGATTGGATCAACGCAAATCAACAATCCGTGCATTCCTATCTCAAAGAGCCTCGTGCGGCCGTGCAGCTGAAGAGCATCTTCAGACCGTCCTACCCAACGAATCCCGACACACCCGTCATCCGTGGGGTGATTGGAGTGGGCGACACCTTTCAGGTTGCTGTACATACCCA
>JAKQFZ010000886.1 GCA_029558215.1 Candidatus Omnitrophota bacterium | reverse complement strand
CCGAAATTCAAACTTCGTCCCGTTTTGAAGAGCCTGCAGGAACATTTTCTGCCACTCAGCAAGAAGGTCGAATGGGGCTTTACGATCCCTTACATGATCACAGGCCAGCTCAACATGCATCCACGCGCTGCTATCAAGTGTCGTGAAGGGGACAACCGTGATGACTATGTCGCCTTCTACGATCAGCTGATCGAGCAAGAATAGTCGAAATGCCAGGGCTTTCTGAGTTTCTGCTGTGCTGTGCCACACTTGTCATGTATGCCGGTGTCGCTCTTGCGGACACAGAAGCACCGATGGAATCTCTCCTGCTGACTCCCACCGCCTGCACCGATAGGGAGCATCTTCAACTGCGAAGCGATGGTTCCTTTGCTCTGGAGGAGGGTTGGGGTTCGGGGTACTGTGTCTGGGATATCACACGCGAGCGAGCCTTCCAACTCCTTGACCTGTCCGTCTGTTCAGAGGTCAAGCACGTTTCAGGTTTCACCCCTGCGGGAGATATCATTGTTCAGGTACGGACTCACAAAGAGGATGGTACTAACGGACGATGGACTGAATGGTGGCCTCAGAATCTCTTGCGTGGGGGAAGTTTTCGGGATGCCACGGGTAATGGCATTCCCGACGGTGTTGACATCCTTGAATTCGGAGAACAAGGCAGGCTCTGGACTGACAACCCGCGGGAGGGACTCTCAAAATGGTTCGGTGCCGTGTTCACAGAATCAGATCCTCCAATGGTCTCTCAGAGGGATGGCAACAGCATCTTCCGTTTCTGCAAAGCCCGTGCAGATGGTCAGACGATCGTTCAGATGCATTCAGATCGAGTGCCAACTGCCCAATATCTGACTGTGTCCGGTTGGAATGGATGGGATCTGGGAAATGCACAGACGATGGGGCTGATGTCCCGGTTTCACGAAATTGATGCTCAAGGGCGTCGTCTGAACAAACTCATGTTCATCGGTGATGACGACTGGAACCAGCCTGGCGGGATCTCTCCATTGATGTGGCGGGCTGTGACTTTCAAACCCCGAAGAGAGACGCGACGCCTCAATCTTTATGCGGCGCGATTGATCTCCTCCTCTGGAACGCTCGAATGTGCAAAATACCAAGTTCATCAAGACAGCCTTGCCAGCGAGCAACATCTTGGCGTGTGCCTGAAGAGGTTTGATCGCATGAACTCGGAGGAGTGGTCATTTTCAGATCCCGATCTTTCGTTTGCTGATGAGCACTCTCTTCAGATGCGACCTCATCCCCACAGCAACTCTTCTGCCTTGAGTTCGTGTTTTGATCTCTGCGGTGCGCGGAGAGTTTGCGTCATCGCCGAGATGGATGTTCAGGTACCAGAGCGATACGATGACCACGACCCGTCGCACAAAGCCTGGGCGTCAAGTTATCTGGAACTCTTAGACTCGGAGGAAAGGGTTGCGGGTGTAGTGAAGGTCTCGGTCTGCCGACCGCGGTTCGGTGATGAACTGGCCTGTGCCGGCGAAGTGCCATCCAATGCGGTCAAGGCGCGGTTGAGACTTGTGGCATCACACCAGAGTTATCTTCAGCCCGACGACAGGAAGAACATGGATGGTGAAATGTTCTGCAGATGGAGCCAGATTCGGGTATTCGAGAGCCGCTATCCACAAGAGTTCCGCACGCGCCTGGACGAGGATTCGTTTCGGCCAGGCGAAGTGCCATTGACAAGGGGTGCAGAGGTTCGTGCGATTGTTCTGGGAGACTCCTCTGAGAGTTCACCTGTTCTGCGTTCGATCAGAGTCGAATTGAACACACGATAGGCGATTTTGGAACGAAAATCCTTATTCGGAACTCTTTCTGTTTGACAGTAACCGCTTTCAGTATACAATTACCTTGGGCAGTCCGGTATTCATTGGGAAGGCAAGTCCAGACGGGTTCCTGTTGGTTGGACAAGAAGAATTGCGTTCATGCAGTCAGGAGCAGGCTAGAATCTTTGAGTGTGCGGGCTGTACCCACTCCATCGGAGGCCTGCTCGGTGAATGAGGATTCTTCTTTGACTGAGTGCAAACTGGAGAGTGTTTCAGAGAGATCGTAAGGAATTGGAGGATGTTCATGAAAAAGGGTTTTACGTTGATTGAACTGCTCATTGTCGTTGCCATCATCGGAATACTGGCTGCAATAGCAATTCCGAACTTCCTGATGGCGCAGATCCGTGCCAAGGTTGCCAATACAAGGGCGGAGCAGCAGACCTTGGGAACGGCGCTTGAGGCGTATCGAGTGGACAACTCGGCATATGCGAGAGACCAGCCTTACTGGCAGTGGGAGCATGGAGTTCCGGCGACTCTGATCAGTGTGAAAGCTCTTTCTGCGCTGACGACACCAGTTTCGTTCATCAAGAGCGTTCCGCAGAATCCTTTTGGCAACAAAGTGGATCAGGAAAATGACCTCTGGGCTTATTTTCGATACTACTCCGAGTACTGGAAAGGTTTCACCTCGATGACACGTCCGGCAACTCCGCGGATCTGGTCTCTGACCAGCTGCGGTCCGAATGCTGTCACCAACTTCGGAGAGTACCTCATCTACGGCGAAGCAGTCGTGAACTCCATCAACATCTGGGGTTTCCGAGGATGCATCTACGATCCGACAAATGGTGTTGTCAGCGATGGCGATATTGTGAGGATTGGCCCATAGGACGGTCTGCTCCATTTCTCGGTGCAGTCAAGAGTCATTGTTTTTACGGTTCATCTTGGTGCCCGTTTTTTTGTCTGTTCTTCTTTTTCTCTTGACAGTAAACGCTTTCGTTGTACATTCACTACAGGCAGATTGGAGTTTGTTGGGAAGGCTTAGTTATACGGGTTCCAAGCATATTGACGCTTGGAAAGATGTCGAGGAGAGAACTGCTCTCAGGATGATGAGCAGGCTGAATGGAGGTAAGAAATGAAACGTTCGCATTTTCAGGAGAGAGGATTCACTCTGATTGAACTACTGATCGTTGTTGCCATCATTGGGATTCTTGCGGCAATTGCTATCCCGAACTTTCTGCAGGCTCAGACCCGTTCAAAAGTTGCGCGGGTCAAGTCGGATATGACGACGATTGTCACGTGCATGGAGACCTATCGCGTGGATAACAACGAATATCCTGCAACTCAGTTTTCGCAGGAGAGTCGTTACGCCTTCTTGACTTCGCCGATTTCTTACATGAGGAGTATTCCGGCCGATCCGTTTGGCAGTGGGGTTCCCGGAACATGGGTCAGAGACGGGCATCTTTGTTACTATACCTATGATTTCATTGTCTACTATGCGCCCGAGAAACTCTGGGGATTTGGTGCAGGATACTGGCCTTTGCTGATGTCAAAGACCAAGGTCTCAAGCCCCAGCAGCAGGAAGTACTACCTTGCATCCTGTGGACCAGATCGCCGCGTAGGCCTTGAAATAAGCAATCCGGAATACATGGCGACGCCCTATGATCCAACGAACGGGACTACCAGTATGGGTGACATTCATCGCATCGGTCCGTGATTTGGCCGAACAATGTACCCAGCCGTGGACAGAGCCCGACTCTGTCGTGATGGGTGCGTTCCGCCTGACGCAGATCCCATAGACTTAAGAAGACTTTCCGTACTCTGCCGTTCGGATGCAGCAATCAAAATAGTTCGATGGTTGCAGGGGGTCTTTTGCTGATATCAAAGGCAACCTTTGATGCCTTTG
>JAKQFZ010000873.1 GCA_029558215.1 Candidatus Omnitrophota bacterium | reverse complement strand
CGATCTCCGCGAGCCTGCGACAGGAGATGTTTGGATTGTCAATCTCACGGATGATGTCCGTACTCAATTGAGAAAGCATCGGAATCCGTTTGAGTTTGTTGACAGCCGCTTCAAGTCTTGCCGTGCGCTCAACCTGCTCAGGGGACAACTCGTTCTTCTCCGGGTTCAAACCATTTCCATTGGAAACAGACATCGTTTCCATCCTCCCAAAGAGTGAAATACACACTCTTGACTATTTAAGTTACATTATCAGCCTTAATAGCAAAACTCAAGAAAAATCTTCTAACCATATTCAACACAACTTGTTAAAGCCCGTGAGCATTCTGCCGAGGCAAAGATTGATATCCACTTGAAACGGCGCTTCTTGTCTTTTATGATGGACAGATAAGAGGCATTCAAGGAGCCACAAATGCTTTACGCACTCATGCTTTTGGGTTGTATGGTGGCAACTGTATCGGAGGAATCCATGTCTGCACACCCACATCTTTTCATCACGATTCAAGACGTCGCAAGAGCACGCCAGAGCATCCGCACTGACCCACAGTTGGCGGAGCATGCCCAGGATCTCTTGCGTGTCGCCCGGGAAAAATCCCAGGAGAATCTGCCCAAGCTGGAGACCGAATGGTGGAAAGATTCACAGTCCAAACCCTGGAGTCAGACGTACCCCGAGATCAACTACCACACTGGAAAAGTACCTCGTGAATGGGCTGAACTGGCCTGGTTGAACGCCCGGGCGAGCCTGCTGTTTCCCGATCAGGATCTTCAGGAGAGAGCCATGCAAGTGCTGCTCGGGCTTTCAGAATACACTTTCGATTTTGAACACTATGACGTAGGTATGAACTACGCCACGTGGGGCTGGAAATGCCTTGATGTCTACGATATTCTCTATGATCGATTCACACCTGACCAGCGTACGGAGTTGGATGGTTTCTTTGAACGAATGGTTCAGGCAATCATCAAGAACGATGAGTTCTGGATCGAGAAGATGCCCGGTGGGAGACTCAACAATCACTATGCCTGGCACAAACTGGCGAGAGTCATGTACGGACTGCATACCAACCAGTGGGAGATGGTGCAGGAAGCCCTATGGGGAAGCAAAGGCATCATAGACTCCCTGCGTTACGGCTTCACAGACGATGGACTCTGGCTCGAATCCTCTCTGAATTATCAGCTGGCACAGACAAGCCCGATGGTGATGATTGCGAAACTGCTTGAGAACACAGATTCACCGTTCAGTCTTTGGAACTACCAGACCGATGATGGAAGAACACTGAAGCAGGCTTACGATGCCCTGATCGAAATCGTGTTTCCTGATCAGACGCTGCCAAACATCGGCGACTGTTACGGCAGTCGGGTGCGTCTGGGTCGAGTCGTGGACTTCGAAACTCTGTACTCTGCATTGGGAGATGCTCGCTACCCATGGCTGATCAACCAGATCGGCCGCAGAAGTCGTGAGACCTTGTTCTGTGGTGTTGCAGAGCTGCCGGAAGGCGAGCCTCCCATCTTGCAGTCGCGTCTGTGGCCAGAGCACGGCTACGCCATGCTTCGAAGCAGACACGCTGTGGATTACTGGACAGGACTCGGTTGGACGGTTTTCGCAACCTATGCCTACGCATCCGTGCATAACAATGCCGACAAACTCTCGATTCAGTTGTTTGCCAACAACCATCATTGGCTGGTTGACCGCGAGGCGAAAACCGGAGTCCACCACGCCTTCTCCTCGGCAGTTCAGACGGAGTTGAACCGTTCGACACATTGCCACAACACGCTGCTCGTTGACGGTAGTTATCAGAATGGTGCTGCCCGACTCGATCTGATCGAGTTCTCTTCTCTTCCTGAGCTGAAGCGTCTCAGCATAGGAGACATCAAAGGAAGGCTTTATCCCGGCGTTCAGCAGCTTCGGACGATCCTGGTGATGGAAGAGTATGTCCTGGACGTGTTTCAGGCCATCAGTGATGGAACACATAACTTTGACTGGTTGCTGCACATTGATGGACAGTCTGTTACATCGTCTGAACAATCGTGGAAGGGGGATCCTTTTCCAGAAACGCCCCCTTGGAAATGGCTTCGGAATCCGGAATGTTCTGATTCACTGAGCTGCTATCGAGAAGTTTTCACCAACGGCAAAGACTCTTTTTCGATCGATATCGCGACAGACCGAACGGCCAAGATGATCCGATGCGGTTTCCCTCAGACCGACCACATCGAGTCGGAAACCTGGCCG
>JAKQFZ010000854.1 GCA_029558215.1 Candidatus Omnitrophota bacterium | reverse complement strand
TGGCGGAAGATCCCGATCCAACGGATTTCTCCGTCCAGGCGTTCGCAAACATTTCCAGTGGCATCATCCCGTTCACCGTGAATTTCAGGTTATTCGCTGAATCGAGTGGGTAACCCTACATGATGGTGGCTTTAGGAAGTGCAAGCTCTCCACAGACAAAATAGATCATTGCCATGAAATTCTTCATGTTTTTGAACCCTCTTGCTCTGTGCTTGATCAGACTTATCATCGAGTTGAATCCCTCCAGAAGTGCGTTGGTCTTCCTGGAATCGAAGTAGTTGAGAATCTCCAAGGCATTGCGGGTGAGCGACTGACCCACCTTCTGCATCTCCGCTATGCGGCTGTTGGACAGCTCCATGCACAAGGCCTCGAAAGCTTCGACAGCACTCTCGTAATCAAGGCAATTCTCATAGAATCCCTGCAGTTTCAGGCGGTAGTTGTAGGCGGTGACGGTATCCAGGTGGTCTGTGCTCAGCAGCAGCTCCAACTGGCTCAGCTGCTTTTCTGTGAGGTTCTGCTTGTTCTTCAACCACAGATAGCGGGTTCCTTCCAGCGACCCGATCTTCTTTCTGTCCTTGGAACGCATCTCTCGGCGCCTGACCTGGTCCACTGAGTCACCCATCATCTTGACGACGTGGAACTTGTCCACCGTCGTCCTTGCCTGGGGGAATGCGTCTGTCATGGCATTTCGGTAGCCGTGGCACATGTCGCTGGTCACGTCCCCCACCTTGTCCGGCTCTCCCTGCTTGGCCTTGAAGATGTGCAGGAACTGCTTCACCGTATCCTTGCCTTTTCCTTCCACCGTATACAATACCCTAGCCTTGGAACCGTCCTTCTCAGGATGTGCCAGGAATACGGTGATGTAATGCTGGCCCTTGTGGCTGTACTCGTCCACCCCGATGGCATCGACCCCGCTGAAGTCCTGCTTCTCAAGGGCCTGCTGTACGTACAGGCTGATCAGCCTCCACAGCCTGGTGTCATGCTCGCCCACCTGCTTGGCGACCTGGCTGACCGGCATCTGCTGCAGCATCGTCAGCAGGACTGCCTCCATCAGCAGGGTGAAGCCGCTTCCCGACCTCGCCCAGGGAACCTCCACCAACCTGACCTTGTGCTGCTCGCACTCGATGCGCGGAACCCTGGCGTGGATGTAGCAACGGTACTGGAAGAAGTTCAGGTGCCGCCAGACCTTCCGCTTTGAATCATAGATGCGGCAGCTCTCACCGCATTCGGGGTAGGGAAACTTGCTCCCTTCCTGGTAATCAACAGTGATGTGTACTTCCATCTTGTCCGGATTCTTCTCTGAGGGGACCATCTCAACATTCGTTACCCTCCAGGGTTCAGTCAAGCCAAGGGCCATGGTGAAGATGTCTGTCTGGGAGAATCCGTTCATCGTGAATTACCTCTCTGTCCTATGATACCAAAACAGTACCACAGCACTCCCAGAGTTTTCCACGATCTCTTTGCCTCTTTAAGATTCTACCTACTAAAAACAGAGAAAGAACAGAAAATCATTGTTTTATTTCCATAATGCACTATAATACATGCAGAATGGAAACAAAAAAGAATATTTCCTATCTTGATTTCAAAGATTTTTTCATCTCTCTCGGATGTTTCTCTATTCATCAAGTAAGAATCTGGAATGAACAATTCGATAGAAATAATC
>JAKQFZ010000829.1 GCA_029558215.1 Candidatus Omnitrophota bacterium | reverse complement strand
TGCGATGCACATCAACTACCTGGGAATCGTGCTCGTCATCCCATTGCTCGTGACTCTGCTTCATATTCCGAACAGGCCAGCGCCTGCAGGCGTTTCTGCTATGCCTGCTCTTACAAACGCTTGCTCATTGGAAGAAGCAGGCTTCTTCAGAGTCTTGTTTCTTAGGAGACTCCGAGCATCGAGAACTCTTTTCAGGTTCGGCATACTCATTGCCTGCGGACTTTGTCTTCTCGGTGGCAGCTGGTACCTTCGCAACTGGATTGTGACAGGTAATCCTGTCTACGCTTTCTTTCCGAGACTGCTTGGTGGCAGGTATGTTGATCTGGACGTACTTGCTTCCTGCGCTCAGGAATGGACGAGCAATGGTGATGGAGTTGCCCGATTTGGCTCGACCCTACAGGAGAGGATACTCAGGTCGCCTGAGTACTTTCTCCTGCAGACAAACTGGCATTGGAAATTCGGTCCGACTCTTTTTGGTCTATGCATTCCTGGAATCTTTCTCATTCATACGGCGACGAAGAGAGTACGCAGTCTGATGGCAGTAGCAGGAAGCCTTCTCCTTGCAGGGCTGGTGTTTGAGTACTTCATCTCAGGCCTCTACCTGTACCACATCCTCTTCGTTACGCCTTGCCTTTCCTGCCTGTCAGGGGTTGCAGTTCACAGACTTCTTAAGAGACGGTGGTCACGGAGATATGCGATCTGTCTTGTTCTACTGATTGGTCTGACTCCGGGGCTTTCTATGGCACTTGTGGGTCCGAAGCTCATGAGTTTTGATTTGAAGGCATTTAGGTGTCCAGGGATCGACAAAGATGAGTTCTGGAGCATGTGCTTTCAGCGAGACCAGGAGATGTGGCGTACGATAAATGATCGTCTTGCACTGAATGCAGGTGTGTTGACACACGAAAACAGATATCATGTCTTCCGAAGAGATATCCGAATCGTCCATGGGGACGACTGGGAATTCTCAAGGCTCTACGGGAAGCCCTTTCATGAGGTGCTGTCACTCATGCAGGATAAGTCAGTTGAATACTACTACTATGTACCGAATGAGCGAAATCATCCGATTCTATCGCGCCTTGGAATTCACCAGCATCTCTCAGTGCATTTTGAAGAGCTTTACCGAGCGGGCGATCGGGTGCTATACAGGATCAAGTCAACGCCATAGGAGTGAAGTCATTGGCAGCCGAAAAAGAAACATCCCCTTGCCTTCGATGCAAGCCTGCAAAATGCTGTATGTACATTACACTGCAGGTGCAGACACCAAAGAAACTTGTGGATTTCGAGGAGATGCTCTGGCACATCGCACACCAACATGTCGAGTATTTTGTTCAGAAACGTCATTGGTTTATCATGGTGCATAATCCCTGTCGCTTCAACGATGCCGAAGGGCGTTGCCAGATCTACCACACGCGCCCCACTATCTGCCGTGACCATAGCACAGAGAATTGCGAGTTTGAGACTGGATGCGACTTTGATCTTCACATCACAAGCTACGAGGAGATGCTTGAGTACGCATCCAAGAGGTTTCCCAGCCTGAAGGAACGTATCAATGATCCGAGCCTTCTCTGGGAGAATCGAGAGCAGGGAAATGGAAAGCATTCTCAGCGCAGAAAGCGTTAGGGTTCTCAGTCAGCTACAGCGAAAGGTGAGGACTCTGCTCGTACTTCATCGCCTTTTGACGTATGTTGAAGCTGGACTCATTTTTGCGGTTTGTGTCTTCTTTGCTCTGGCCATAGGAATTGCCCTGCAGATAGCCTTTTCCCCACCTCGTTGGGTGGCAATAGCGTTCTTTGTAACTGAGATTGCAGCATTGGGAGTTGTGATCAGACTGATCGTCCTGCCGCAATTTCGGAAAGGCAGTTCTGAATCCCTTGAGTTCGCACTGCATATCGAACAGAGCCTTCCAGACCTTCAGGATCGCCTTGCAAGTGCCATCGGACTGGGAAATGCTGCCCTTGCGATACCGGAGAATGCCCCTGCAGGATCGGTTCGCGGTGATCCGCGTATCTTCTCTCGAGATCTCCTCAACGCACTCTATCTCGATGCAAAGCATTCCGTCTCCAGGCACACTCTCTCAAGAGTTCTGCTGAAGCGCCGCGCGATGATTCTAACTTCGATCTTGCTTGCAGGGCTGGCCCTCTCGACGCAGACGCATCGCTGGACTCCATATACTTTTGCGGATATGATCAACATCTATCTAAACCCGCTTCTGAAAAGCCCCTTCACACAACGTGCGAGATATGTCGTTGAGCCTGGAGATACTGAGATCTACTCTGGTGACACGGTTCGCATCAGGGTTACTTTGTTGGAAGACTCTGGCGATCGACCTGTCATTGCATTCCGCACCGGTACTGAAGACTGGGATGAAGCCGCTCTGGAACCTGGAGCACAGGGAAGGGAATTCAGTTACTCCTTCAGCAAAGTCGCTCGCTCCATGCAATACCAGGTTTCTCTCTCGGGTGACACGTCGTCCATCTACAAGATCATCGTTGTCTCCCGTCCTCGTCTGACACAGATTGAAGCCGTCTACAAATATCCTGACTATCTCAAGAAGAGTACCGTGATGGGAGAACAGGGAAAGGGTGACTTGCTTGCGCCATGGGGTTCTCGCGTGCAGATTAGAACGCAATTTGACAAGGCGCTCTCATCGGCAAGGATGGACGTATTCCAAGGCCAGCTAACTCTGGATACATCAGCGTCAGATGAATCTGTTGAGAGTGACGATTCGGTATCTCCCACCGTGTCAGCAGAGCTCCTCACGGGGAAGCCTACGGACACCTATTTGCTTCGGGCGGAAGGTGACGTTTGGACGGGGGATCTGACACTTAGGTATCCTGGATATTACCGACTGACAGCAGTAGAACGAGATTTTGGCAAGGAGAGTGAGCCGATTGTCTATCGGATCAGTATTCAGCCCAACCATCTGCCACAGATCGACATCTATTCTCCTGGTGGAGACGTTTCCGGTCGGGATAGGAATGAGTTGCAGCTGGTCTTTTCGGTGAAGGATGATTTCGGTGTTAATCAGGTTGATCTTGTCTACACCTACGATGGCGAGAATGAACCCCATCGCATCAGGATTGGAGACTACCCTTGGGAGACCACCATAGAGTCCAAATACCTATGGAACATCTCCCCTCTCAAGGCACTCAAGAAGCCAGTCACCTACTATCTTGAAGCCTTTGATCTTATCCCTCCTGTGGATCAGAGACCTGAAAACTGGATCAGATCGCTTTCCGGTCAGTCTGATCCACGCCGTATTGTCTGGGAAGATATTGCTTTAGAGAAGGAGCCAGTCGTCAAAGAACAACCAGAGGCTGAGGCAGCAGAGCCAAAGAGCGCTGCAGCAGAACGCTCCCTCAGAATGCTCGTACAAGCAGAAACCGCACTTGAGGAAATCAAGGAAGAACTTCGCAAGATTGACAGCAACACAACGATGACTCCTGGAGAGAAAGGGGCCGAGGCCAAAGAACTCCTCAAGAAGCAAAAGGATATTGAGAGCAGCATTCGGCAGATCAAGAAGGATGCGGAGAGTCAGGCCAAGAATGCTACCCAGACGAAAGCGGGTAGTGGTTCCTCGGCAACCCAACCCGTTCAGGTTGTGAGTGCAACAGCAAGTCTTGCCTCTGCGACTCAGATGTTGGCAAAGGATGAGCAGAAAGCTTCTGCAGATGACTTACTGAAGTCCGCAACGGAAATCTGGGATCAGGGGGAGGGCTCCGCCTCGGGCGATTCGACGAACCGTCAACCTTCAGATTCTGGGAGTGGCGCATCCGAAGAGCAGAGCCCTGCAATGGGTGAAGCATTGAAGCAGATCGCTAACGAACTGGGGGAACAGGAAAAGGTAATCACCCAGCAGCAGGTGAGCATCAAGCCAGGCGTATCCAAAAAGATGGAGCAGAT
>JAKQFZ010000817.1 GCA_029558215.1 Candidatus Omnitrophota bacterium | reverse complement strand
GTGTTTGCAACCATAACGAACTACGACAACCTTGTGAACCGCGGATACCGCGGATTTATGCCAGAGTGTCTTGCCGTATGGAGCGAGATCATGGCGGACGAGGCTATCCGTCTTCACGGAGTGCCCGCTTCCAGAATCGAGATTACGGGACCGGTCCAGTATGATGCGTACTGCATGACGCCGTCAATCGGGCGGGACGAGTTCCTGAAAGCAAAGGGACTCGATCCGTCGCGGAAGACAGTGCTCTATGCAGGAGGTGTCAACATCAGACAGTATTTCGATGTGGATACAGTGATCAGGAAACTTTGTTCTGTCTTCGGTCCAGTCAACATCATCTATCGGGTCTATCCGCACGAAAAGGTGTTGACGTCTCCGGAATGGGAATACCTGCAAAAGGATCTGGATGCGCGCGGGGTTCACATAAGCAATTCTCTCAAGACGTCTTCAGACTCACTTACGGAAGAAAACATTAAGGCAGATGCGGGAGAAGGAGATGCTTCAGTGGACGAGCTTGCGTGCCTCTTGAGATACAGTGATGTGATGATCAACCATTATTCAACGATATCCCTGGAAGCGGCGATCTGTGACCTGCCTGTTATACAGGTTGGCTTCGACAGCAGTGTTTATGGCCTCAAGTTCAACAATACATCGGCATACCAGCAGAAACAGACTCATAATTTGAGGAAGTTGCGTGTGGCTGCGGCCCGGAAAGCGACAAGCAGGGACGATTTGCTGAAACATCTCCAGGCTTACTTACAGGACAAGAATCTCGATCGCGACATCAGGCGTGAATATGCCCGATCGGAGTGCGGACAGATGGATGGAAAGTCCGGCGAGCGCCTTGCCGCAATGATAGCCGGGCGCTTGAACTGATTGCAGGTTGTCTATGTTTTTCCGGAGAACAAAACAGGATGGGCGGCTCACGATAGCGATAAATATGAAGCCCGTGAGGGGGCCCTGGGGCGGGGGGAACCAGTTTGTCGAGCAGTTGACGCATTACCTCGAAGGGCTGGGACACCGTGTGATCTACAGGCTTGCGGGTGACGTTGACAGGATTGTTCTCATAGCACCAAGACCCTTCCAGAACGTGGTGTTCGGCGTTGAAGAGATTGCCGAGTTCAAGAGATCCCATCCGGGTGTGAAATGCTTAC
>JAKQFZ010000813.1 GCA_029558215.1 Candidatus Omnitrophota bacterium | reverse complement strand
CCTTTACGAGTACCTCGAAAGCATTCAGGGTGTGACTGTAGGTAAACTTGGCATTGACAATCTGAAAGCACAAAGCGTAGCGGAAGGCAAAATCAGGCTTCCAGTTCTTCAGTTCCGTGCATGGCTCTCCCCGTTCGATCTCGGTGTGAGTCATGACGCTGAAATCGGCCTCGAACTCCGTGAAGACCGTTCAATTCATCAATTCTACTTAAAAGCGCGACTGTTCAGTGGCGATCAACAGAATTGGCATCGCCTGACCCCAACTTTTATTCAGATTCTGAGAAAGCAGTTCTTGATGTGGCGCATTCTTTCCGATGCCGCCAAAGAACAATACATCGGAAAGGGAGAGTCCCTCTTCCGATAGACCGGACAAAACATGACTGACTTGGAAAACATGGCTCAGGAGAGCAAACCGACTGAGAGCATCTCCCTCGGTCCCACGCAAGACGATGTTCTCGAACGTGGTCCCTTTGTGGACGGTTTCTCTCGGAAAACGATCATCGGCGCCCTTTTTGTGGCCTTTGTCATGATGCCCGGTTCGATCTATCTGGGTTTGGTGGCAGGCCAAACGCTGGGCTCTGCGGCTGAGTGGGTGACCATCATCCTGTTCGCCGAAGTGGCGCGCAGAAGTTTCACCAACCTCAAGAGACAGGAAGTTTTCATACTGTTTTATGTAGCCTCTGCAATCGCCGCGGTTACCATGGCTCACTTGGCGCTCTCGGGTGGCCCCTTTGCTGGAGCGATTTGGAATCAGTATCTTGTTCAGTCACCTCAAACCAGCGCCATCTCAGATCAGATTCCAGACTGGGTTGTGCCCGCGGCCTCTTCGCAGGCAATTCGTGGCAGAAATCTTGCGCATCCCGACTGGTTCTTCAGTAAGAGCAGGGGGCTGCTCGGGCCATTTGTGCTGTGCGCAATCGGTTATGTTCTCGGACGATTCGCCTGGTTTGGCATGGGCTACCTTGTATTTCGAGCCACATCCGATCTAGAACGGCTCCCGTTCCCATTGGCTCCGATCGCAGCTGAAGGAGCGACCGCTCTCGCGGAATCCACCGACCGCGAGGAAAACGTCTTTCGAAGCAAACGCTCCTGGCGGTGGAATATCTTCAGCATTGGTGCCTCGATGGGCGTCGTCTTCGGCTGTCTCTATGTCCTTCTTCCCGTTGTTACAGGACTGTTTCTTGCAAAACCCATTATGCTGTTCCCTATTCCCTTTATTGATTTCACCAAGAATGTGGAAAGCGTTCTTCCGGCGAGTCTAATCTCACTCAGTTTTGATATTGGTGGCCTTCTGGCGGGGATGATTCTTCCCTTCCCACTTGTGATCGGACTTTTTATCTCAATCATGACAACCGGCGTTTTCGGGAATCCAATTCTGCTCAAACTCGGTGCTTTTCGGCACTGGACACCAGGAAATGGTCTTCTCGTCAACCAGATGATCTTGAGTTTTGATTTCTGGATGAGCGTCTCGATTGGCATGGCCGCCGCAGTTGCAGTGCTTGGCATATCAAATATGATCCGAACCTTTGCCAGGCAGATTCGTACAAGAGGCCACAACGGAAGAAGACGCGAGATCGAGCTGGACTCTTTCGGCGTCCCTCTCCGAGCACCGAGCAAGCAACGAGGTGATTTCCCTCTCTGGATCGCAGCGGGGCTCTTTGTCTTTGCGACCGCAGGCTTTGCCGCCATTGCCCATATTCTCGTTCCTGAGTTTCCGGTCTGGATTATCTTGATCTTCGGGTTTATCTGGTCACCACTGCACTCGTATATCTCCGCACGAATGGTCGGTCTTACCGGTGGCGGACTCGCCACCCCATTTCTCAAGGAAACTGTGTTCATCACAAGTGGTTACAAGGGCGTGGATATCTGGTTTGCGCCAATCCCTCTTTTTGACTGCGGTGGAATGGCACAGCGTTTCCGAGAGCTGGAGTTGACCCGAACCAAGTTCACTTCGATATTCAAGGCAGAACTTCTGATGTTTCCGATCATCTTTATCAGCAGTTTTGTGTTTTGGTGGTTCTTCTGGAAACTCAATCAGATTCCTTCGGACACCTTTCCCTTTGCTGCCCGAATGTGGCCCGTCGCAGCACGACAGGCTTACCTTATCTTCACGGCCAACAGCACAGGGAACGCCCTGCTGCTTCAGGCCCTCAATCCCAAAGTCATCGTTGGTTCCTTGGGAGTCGGGATGGCCTTGTACACGGTGGTTCAGCTATCAGGGCTTCCCGTCATCTTCTTCTACGGTCTCATCGGTGGACTCGGTGGTGCCCTGCACGGCGCTCTGCCACTGATCACTGGAGCATTGCTCGGAAGGTATTACTTCGGCAAGAAGTTTGGCGCAGACCGGTGGAAACGCTATGTCCCCGTTTTGGCTGCCGGTTTCTCCTGTGGAATGGGATTGGCAGGAATGACCGCTGTAGCATTCTCCCTCATCGCTCAGTGTGCGCGTGATCTGCCATTCTGATCGAATTGGGGTGGTGAAAAGACCATGACAGGACGCGAGAAAATCCTTGCGGCACTTTCCGATGACGGTACCCCGGAGATCCCTGTTGTTATCTGCTACGAAGGAATTCTCATCCGAGATCATTGGAACCAACTGACCGCATGTCCGTGGTGGTATCAGGAAAGTCCTGATCTCGATCATCAAATCGCATGGCGCCGTGACTTTTTCGACAAGGTTCCCCAGGATTGGTTTTACATGCCACTGTGCGTGTCACGTGCGCAGAGAAAGTCTCTCTCAATTCGCGAGTCTGATGGTGTGGTTGCTCTCGTGGATCGTCAAACCGGACACGAGCGGGTATTGGAGCCCCCCGTTGTTGGAGGCAAGATGATCCCACGCGATACGGCCTCCCTCACAGGCAACAGCATTGACGTATCAACAGAAGACATTGATCGCGGTGTTCCTATTAAGATTCTTGATGTGCAAGCCATGCGCAAGGAAGGCCGATTTGATCTCTCAGATCGGATTCTCGCCGGACTGGGTGCCGATCGGTTTCCGATGACGTCTGTGCATTCACCGCTCTGGGATGCGTCAGGGCTCTGGGGATTCGAAGCCTTGATGACTCTGGTGGCAACGCAGCCTGAACTGGTGCAACGTGCCTGTGAGCGATTCCTCCAACGCTCAATACAACAGGTTCAGTGTGCCTCAGCCCGTGGTGTCCTTGGAATCTGGATTGAGGAGTGTTTTACAGACATGATAGGCCCGAAATCGTATCGGACTCTCTGTCTTCCCTATTTGCGACGTCTCATTGAAGCCATTCGCGATATCGGACTATACAGTGTCTTCTATTTCTGCGGAGATCCCAAGAACCTCTGGGAATTGCTGCTGGATGCCAAAGCGGACGCCCTCTCCTTGGAAGAGGGGAAGAAGGGATTCGAGATAGATATCGAGGATGTGGTCAGCCGAGTACAGGGCAGATGTACCCTCTTGGGAAATCTGGACGCATTTCATGTTCTCGAACAGGGGACTGACTCTGAACTTCATGACGAGATCCGAAGGCAGATCGCCGCGGGACGAGCCAATGGCAATCGCTTCATCACCAGCCTCGGAAGTCCTGTAACTCCAAATACATCCATGGAAAGCCTGGCTCGTTATCTGACACTGGCAAGAGAGTCTGCCAAAACGCCCCTCAGATCGCGAAAAAAAGGCGCCATGCAGGCTTGACTATTCTCAGGAGCAAGTGCTATATATATCCGTTTGTTTGAGTGGCGTGGAACTGGAACGCAGATGAGTCTGAAAGAAGGTCTAGAGGTGTGAAAAAGTGGGGCGGACCCCATAAAGATCCGCCCTGTAGGTTTTGAGAAAGGAGAGAGTGAACGAGAATGGGAGCCATGATAGAAATCAGATGGCATGGACGTGGCGGTCAAGGAGCCAAGACAGCCGCGACGTCTCTGGCTGAAGCTGCGCTCTTGGAAGGCAAGTACAGCCAAGGCTATCCAGACTACGGTCCGGAGCGCATGGGTGCGCCGATGCGGGGCTTCACCCGCATCAGCGAGAACCCAATCAGGGTGCATTGCGAAATCAACCACCCCAGCGCAGTGGCCGTTCTGGATCCGACTTTGCTTGGCGTGGTGAATGTTGCGGATGGGCTTCAGGCGGACGGAGCAATCGTCGTCAACACGAAGGACACGCCGGCTGCGATTAGGAAGCGACTGGGTGTCTCTAACGTGAAGGTCTTCACTGTGGATGCCAACTCCATCTCCATGGAGACGATTGGGCGCACCATGCCCAACACCCCAATGCTGGGCGCACTTTTGAAGGTCACTGGAGCGCTCAAACTGGACACAATGCTGGAAGACATTAAGAAGAAATTCGGCAAGAAGTTCTCACAGAAGGTTGTCGAAGGAAATCTGAATGCCATCCGCAGAGCTTATGAGGAGGTTCAGGGCGAATGAAGGTCAAACCGAACAGTGGTTGGAAAGATATCCCCATCGGGGGTTTGATTGACGAGCCGGGCACAGCCGCAGAATACGTCACAGGTACTTGGCGCACCTACAAACCCGTCTGGAGTTCAGAAAAGTGCATTCAGTGCCTTCGCTGTTGGATATTCTGCCCGGATTCCGCTGTCAAGGTCGTGGATGGAAAGATCGCCGGACCCAACTATCAGCACTGCAAAGGCTGTGGTATCTGCGCCCGGCACTGCCCCCCAAAGGCCCATGCTCTTGATATGGTGCTAGACGTCGAGGAATAAGAGATGCACCTCGCACGCCATGACAGACCATGCCCAACATGGCGAAGGGTCATTGGTGACAAGATAAGGTGCGTTCAAATCTACATTATGAAGTCAATGAAACTCAAGGAGTGTGAATGATGGGACAAAAAGTCGCTCTGACGGGCAATGATACCGTCGGCACAGCGATGAAGCAGATTGCGCCAGATGTTGTCGCGGCGTTTCCGATCACGCCGCAGACGGAACTGATGCACAAATTCGCCGAATTCGTTGCTGACGGTGCCGTTGACACCGAGTTGATTTTGGTTGAGTCTGAGCACAGCGCCATGAGCGCCACAGTCGGCGCTTCCGCCGCCGGTGCACGTGCCATGACCGCGACCTCCGCCAACGGCTTTGCGTTGATGTGGGAAATCGTCTACATAGCAGCCTCGTTGAGGCTTCCGATTGTTATGCCTGTGGTCAACCGCGCCCTTTCGGGTCCAATTAACATCCACTGTGACCACAGTGACACCATGGGCGGAAGAGACAGCGGTTGGATTCAGCTGTTCTCTGAGAACTCCCAGGAAGCCTACGACAACACGATCCAGGCCGTTCGTATCTCCGAGCATCCGGATGTGCTCTTGCCTACGATGGTGACTCTGGATGGCTTCATCATCAGCCATACCATGGAAGTACTCGAGATTCTTGAAGACGAGGTCGTCAGAAAGTTCGTCGGTGAGTATCATCCCAAGCACATGCTGCTGGATACCGAAC
>JAKQFZ010000798.1 GCA_029558215.1 Candidatus Omnitrophota bacterium | reverse complement strand
CGATCTGACAGAACGCAAGCGAGCCGAAGCTGAGCGAGACAGACTTCTGACCGCCATTGAGCAGTCTGGCGAGATCATCCTGATCACCGATGTGCAGGGGACGATTCTCTACGTCAACAATGCATTTGAGCGGATCACGGGTTACACGCGACTGGAAGTGCTCGGCAAGAAGCCGGCGATTCCCAAGAGTGGCAGACAGGATGAGGCTTTCTACCTTAATCTGTGGGAGACGATCCGCCGGGGAGAAGTCTGGAGAGGTCGCTTTGTCAACAAGCGGAAGAACGGCTCTCTGTACACTGAGGATGCGACCATATCACCTGTCTGGGATGCGTCAGGTCAGATCGTTAATTATGTAGCCGCGAAACGCGACATCACCAATGAGTTGGCGCTTGAATCTCAGTATCGCCAGACCCAGAAGATGGAGGCGTTGGGACAGCTCACGGGGGGAGTTGCCCACGACTTCAACAATCTGCTTCAGGTCATCAATGGCTATACCGACATCGCGCTCGCCGATGCCTCAAAGGAGACTCCGGCATACCGACTGTTGTTCGAGGTGAGGAAGGCCGGTGAGAGAGCGGCGAGTCTGGTGCAGCAGTTGTTGCTGTTCAGTCGGCGTCAGGTCATGCAGGCGCGGCATCTGGATCTGAGCACTGTGGTTTCTGACCTGTTGAAGATGCTCGGGCGCGTTATCGGAGAGCACATCCGCCTGGAATCGAGACTGACAAAGAACCTCGGCATGATCTATGCCGACGGGATCATGCTGGATCAACTCCTGATGAATTTGTGCGTCAATGCACGTGATGCAATGCCTGAAGGAGGAGTCCTGACCATCGCCACGGAGAAGGTGGTGCTGTCAGAGGAGTTCTGTGCGAGCACAACCTGGGCACGCCCTGGGACATTCACGCTTCTGACCGTCTCCGACACGGGCTGTGGCATGGACAAGCACACTCTCGATCATATCTTTGAGCCTTTCTTCACCACAAAGGGAGAGGGCAAAGGCACGGGCCTGGGACTCTCAACGGTCTACGGAATTGTGAAGCAACATGACGGCTTCATCACGGTGGACAGTGAGCCTGGGACGGGAACGACATTCAGTGTCTACTTGCCTTTGTCCGAGTTGCCGGAACAGTCCCAGCAGCGCACCACAGAGAGTGAGATTCAGGGTGGCCTGGAGACCGTTCTTGTGGGGGAGGATGATGACATGGTTCGCCATCTGGCCACGACGATACTTCAGAAGGCTGGCTACAAAGTGCTCATTGCAAAGAACGGTGTGGAGGCTGTCGAGATATTTGAAAGAAACTTGGATGCGGTGGCCATCGTCCTGCTTGATGTGGTCATGCCTGACATGGGAGGCTATCAAGCGTACGAACGGATGAAGACCTTACGCCCTGAGGTGAAGGTCATCTTTGCCTCCGGCTATAGTCCGGAGACGATCCAGATGAGTTTCGACGCGGATCAATGCGTTCGACGCCTTCAGAAGCCTTACGGTCCCAAGTCGCTTCTCAAAGCAATCCGATCGATGCTGGATTCGGTACCAGAGAAAACACAAAAGCGATAGATAGAAGGATGTGCCGTTGGAGGCAAGACAGGGTTTTGGTCGGGGCGACTGGATTTGAACCAGCGGCCTCACGGTCCCGAACCGTGCGCGCTACCAGACTGCGCTACGCCCCGATCCGTGAGGACTATACTGATCCCATACCCTGAAGTCAAATCTTTCTGCCGACCGTTTTTTGAGGCATCTGCGATAGACTCTGTGCAGAGGCATTTGTCATTCTGAACGAAGCAGAGCGGAGTGAAGAATCTCTCTCCACTGCAGAATCCAGAGAGATTCCTCACTCCTTCGCCGAGCCTCAGTCGTTCGGAATGACAGTCTCCGCCCATGTTTAAGTCAGCCAATACCTGGCTTTGTGAAAACGGTTGACGTCTGTCTGGCTTCGTAATAGATTGAATGACGGTTTTAGATGATTCGGAAACTCCGTTCGCGGTGTCGGGAAATGACAGTGGATCAAGTTTTCAATGTTCTTTCGTTGACAATGATGCTGATGATCTCAAGATCATCGCCAACAGCCTGACCAGCAAGTTCCCCGAGACCGAAATTCAATTTGCCACCAGTGGGCATGAGGCACTCCTCACGATGCAGAAGGGAGTGCCCGATTTGATGATCACTCAGCTCCAGATGCCGGGGCTGAACGGCTTTGCCCTGCTTCGGCACCTTCGGAAACATCCTGCCACAAAGGCCTTGCCCATCATTGTCACAAGCCAGTTGGCTGACGTGGAAACCGTCCGACTCGCGATGGAATTGGGTGCGGACGATTTCTTTGTCAAGCCGATGGACTTCCACCTGCTCACTGTCAGGCTGGCGCAGCTGATTCAACGACGCAAACAGGGGTTGACGCTCCGGGAAGGCTTTCGCTGCTATCAACGCAAAGCCTTTGAGGCTCCCATCGAAATCCTCTGCAAGGTGGTTGCTTTTGAGCGGGATGGATTTGTCCTTCATGCGCCGGTGAAGGCGACTGAAT
>JAKQFZ010000795.1 GCA_029558215.1 Candidatus Omnitrophota bacterium | reverse complement strand
AGCTGGAGCGTCTCGCCCCACACGGATTTTGTCGGGAGCAAGATGCTCCCGCTCCTTTGCCCTCATCGCGGCCTTCTGAGTCCGGAACCCCGCACAATGAGCAGCGCAGATACCATGGTAGCGACTCGACTGCCACACGGGAAAGAGAAGGCATTCGGCATCATCCATGGGAGCAGTTAGGATGTTATCTACGCGACATCAATTGTCAAGACGCAACGGGATGACTCGGAGTGTCATACCGCCGAAAACATCTGGTAGCATCTCATCTGGTTCAACCCATCCCACGAGTTGGGCGGCTGTCGCGTCAAGCACGATCACATCCTCAGAGCGTAACCGATGCCATATTTGTGAATCTATTGGCACTTTGACGCGCTTTCCAGCCAGGGGCAAAGACTCACTGGAATAACCTTCTTCAGAAGCCGCAATCAGAAATGGTTTCGATTCCTGTCTCTTCTCTCGCCAGATAAACAACGATGCTGTGCCCCACGTATGAGTCTTGTACATCAAATAGACGTATCCTCTGCAATCAGAATGTGTTACAATCTCCAAACATTCCTTATTGTCAACAACACTTAACGATATTCTAGGCATAGGGTTCTGGCCCACTACATCAACAATCTGTATCGCTGTATAGTAGATATCATGTCCACTCCAACGCAATGGAAAACTTGAATAGCAAAGGAGCGCAATGAGAATTGCAGCCATTGCTCCGGCCACTGCGAACGACCACCGCTTCCTCACTCGCATCCCTTCGCAACCTCCTTACCAATCGGCTCGGCTGCCGGGTGCCCTCTCTTCTCATGCTCCGACTGACTTCTCTGTGTGCCGGGTGCCCTCTCTCTTCTCATGCTCCGACTGACCTCTCCGGGTGCCAGCCCTCAGGTTCGCGAAGCGGTTCTGAGGGCTGCTGATTCATCTTGAATCCATGAACTCACCATGATGTCAAGTCTCTCATATTTGAGGCACACGGTCAAATTCTTCACGAGCTGGAGCGTCTCGCCCACACGGATTTCGTCGGGAGCAAGATGCTCCCGCTCCTTTGTGCAGGCAAGATGCCTGCGCCACAACCAGATTCCCAAGCAGACGCGCGGCGATCCCAGAGCAGCCCTCAATGAGAAGACTGTCTCAAGACGTTTTTGGGAATAGGTGCTGGAGACCTTCTACCAATCCCGTGAAGTGTCTTTGGCTGTCACAACACGAAGGTTTTCCAGTGCCTGACGCTGTTGGATGAGGGTAAGCGCGAAGCGGCTCTGGGCGCGGATGAGATCACTTTGTGCTTCGTTGAGTCTCGTCAGAGACGCCTGTCCCGCCTGCCATTCCTTCTCGACCAGGTTTCGAGTTGCCTCCGTCAGATCGAGGCTGTGCCTGGTCAACGCGACCTGTTCGGATGCGGCAAGAATCTGGGAACATACCTGCCTTGTTTCTGCGACAATTCCCAAGGTCATTTCCTCGACCAACTGCTCCTGTTCCTTCGTTCGTGCCTGAGTGGCACGAAGTCGAGCCAGTCGTGCTCCCCCTGAGAAGAGATTCCACTGCGCGAAGACTCCGTAGCTGGTGGCGCGGTCTTCTTCGGACGTGCTGAAGTCTTCGATGCTTTGATGTCCGGTGCTGCCTTGAAGCACAACTTTTGGCAGAAACTCCGCACGGGATGCTTTGACATCGAGCCGGGACTGCTCCAATGCCGATCGCTGAACGAGAAGGTCAGGCCGATTCTGAAGCGCCTGTTCGACTTCTTCTTCAATGCTGATTGGTGGGACGGCGCTGCTCTCCGAAGGAAGCGGTTCGAGCCGTACCACTTCACAGAAACCCGTGGCGGGCACTCCGAGAAGATCAGCCAGCGTAGCAAGCGCCAGTTCTCTGGACACGCGAGCAGTCACCACATCGCTCAAAGCCTGATTGACACGAATCTCGAAGTTCAGCACTTCGCTTCGAGAAGCGCTTCCTGCACGTTCCTTCTTCTTGGACTCATCCAGTCGAACCGTGTTGAACTCGGCATCTGAAGAGGCGATCTGGATTCGTGCGTCTGCCAGTTGCGCGCCCATGTACGATTCCACCACGCCGCGCAGCAGAAGTCGGCAGACGTTTTCGCGAGCCGCCAGGTTGGATAGTTTCCCATATCGGGCAGACTGAAGACGTGCACGCCGAGCCAGTCCGTCGAACAAGACCCAACTGACACTGAGTTCGTTGGAATAAAGCGTTCGGCGTTCGGAACCGACCGTCTGCCAATCGGGTGATTGGTGGGTTCTGATGGCCGCTCCCTCGGCATCCAGTTTCGGAAAATAGGCAGAACGCGCTTCCATGATCCTGGCCTCTGCGGCGCTGATGCGCGCGAGTGCCTGCTCGACTGTCGGGCTGTTCTCCAAAGCGATCTGCTTGGCCTGATCCAGTGTAAGGATTTCCGAAAGGATCAATTCCTGAGATTCCGATAATTCGGGCAACGGGGAAAGCGTCATGCTCGCGACATCGTAGACGCCTGTGCCCACTACGGCGCATCCGAAAGACAACAGAGAACAAACACACAGAAAGACGGGAGCAAGTCTCCACATGGGACGCCGTGCAGATCTTCGTGTCGCTTTTCGCCTGATGAGTGTCACATCCGTCACTCTAAACAGATTGGCAATTCCTCTCCTAAACTCCATAGTCCCTCACCTTAGATTCCACGAAAGGTTCATGGTCTTCCACCCGCAGTGTAATCGCTGGTTCGACCGCCTCTCTCGTCGGCATACTTCCTGTCCAGAGCAGTCTCCACAAGCGGCGGAGATCATTGAGCGCCACCAGCAGACACGGGATGAAGAACAGGGTCAAGAGCGTTGCAAAAATGAGTCCCGAAGCTATTGACACCGCCATCGGGATGAGAAACTGTGCTTGAAAACTCTTCTCCATGATGAGAGGCGCCAAGCCCGCAACCGTGGTGGATGTGGTGAGAAGAATCGGCTGCAGTCGCCGCATCCCGCCTTCGCGCAGCGCCTCGATAAAGGGCAAGCCCTGACGCAACCGCTCATTGAAACAGTCAATGAACACAATTGCGTCATTGACGACGATTCCCGCGAGAGCCACCATGCCAAACATACTCATCATGGTGATCTCATACCCCAGAAGAAGATGCCCGAAGGCTGCTCCGATCAGACCGAACGGAATGGTCACCATGATGACAATAGGTTGGAAATACGATCGAAATTCCGTCGCGAGGATCAGGAATATCCCGAGTATGGCTACAGGGAAACCGTATTTGAGTGATCCCAACGCCTCTCGAGTGGTTTGTCGAGAACCTTCGGCAGAATACCGCACTCCGGGATACCGTGCAGTCAATGCCGGAAGGAGACTGTGCTGGAGAAAGTCCATGATTTCGTTGGCATTTGCGGGAGGGCGCGTTTCGGCAGTGACGATCACCCGTCGCTTACCATTCTGTCTCTGGATGCGCGTGTAGCCCACTTCGAGAGAGACGTCCGCCACTGCCATCAAGGGAACTTCCTGTCCCGTAGCGGTTCGGATCCTTATCTTCTCGACGTCACCCAAAGAGCGTCTTTCAGCGAGCGGATAGCGCACCTTCACACGAATGTCATCTCTGCCCCGCTGAATCCGCACTGCCTCGGATCCGTAGTAGCCCGAGCGAAGTTGTTCGGCAAGCATGTCTGTGGTGATGCCAAGAACCTCGGCACCCGGCTTCAGTCGCGCTCGCAGTTCCCGCTTGCCGGGTCTGAAGTCGTTTTCGATTTCGAATACGCCTGCCGTCTCCCGAAGATTTCTTTCGATCTCCGAGGATGCCGCGAGCAAATCCTCGATGCGGTCTCCAGTGAGCCAGATTTCGATATCCTTGCCACCGGGTCCCGCCTGCAGTCCCTGATATGTATTGGAGAGCGCTCCGACGATCGCTCCGACTTCCTTCTCCCAAACGGCGACGATATCTCTGTAGTGCCATTTGCGGTACTTGCTCTCAAGCATCTCGACGCTGACCTCGCCCAGATGGCTTCCCGAAAAACCCTCGGCACCAGTGAAGGAACCCGCGATGGCATATCGAGAAAGCACCAGAGGTTGCCCCGTCTCTTTCTGAAAGTCCCGATCCAGTTTCATCAAGGCCGCTTCGATCCTCTCCACTGCCTGCCGGGTGACTTGCAGCGGAGTCCCGTCGGGAAACTCAACACGGGCGGTCATGGTATCCGAATCCATCTTGGGAAAGACCGTGTACTTGATGAAACCACCTGCAATCATGCCAAACGTCAAGAGCAGCAATGCAATGGCGAGAGCGATTGTCACGTAACGGAATTTTGAGGCGAGCGTGATCGCCGGTGCGTAGATTCGCTTGGTGAACCACTCCAGCAACGTACCGACGCGTCTTCTGATCCGAAAGGATCTTCTCGCCAAGGGAGAGAGTTCTGACTCGGGTCGGTTCATATCGGGAAGGTGACTTAAGTGTGCCGGCAACAGAAAAAGACTCTCGAACAGGGAGACACTCAGTGCCCAGATGACTACCTGCGGAAGCATCTTGATAAACTTTCCCATCACTCCACCCACAAACATCAGGGGAAGAAAGGCACAGAGTGTTGTGGTTACCGCGGCGGTGATCGGCCAGGCTACCTCGGCAACGCCCTCCAGCGAGGCTTGAATGGGTGAGAGTCCCTGGCGACGCTTAATGTAGATGGATTCCCCAACCACAATGGCATCGTCCACGATGATTCCAATGATCATGATGAGCGCAAAGAGCGTCATCATATTCAGTGTCATACCCGAGAGAGCCATCAAACCTAACGCACCGGCAATGGAGATGGGGATTCCCATTGTGACCCAGAAACTCAGCCGAATATCAAGAAACATCCAGAGAATGATGAACACAAGAATCAGACCCATTCGGCCGTTGCGCAACAACATTTCCAGCCGCTGCTGAACATAGATCGAATAGTCAGCCCACGGAGTCAGCGTCACCGTCGGGGGAAGAATCCCCTTCGTCCTTCTGATGTATTCTTTGACTTCTTTGGAGATAGCGATTGCGTCTTCGTCTTCCGTTTTCAGGACGCTGATGATCGCCGCCCGTTTGCCATTGAAAGTCCCGTAGACACCCTCTTCCTCAAACTCGTCCCGAATGCTGGCGATCTGATCCAGACGAATGAGCGTTCCGTCCGGTTTCGACAGAACAACCAGACTCGCAAACTCCTCACCCGTGTAACGCCTGCCCAGCGTCCGAATCTTGATTTCTTCGTTCTCTCCGCGAACCGTTCCACCGGGAAGATTCATTGAGCCACGTCGAATTGCCCGACTGACGTCTCCAAACGTCAGCCCATACTCACGGAGTCTTTCCTCGGAGACTTCCACGGCGATCTCGTAGTCCCTGGTGCCACCCACGCTGACCTGCGATATGTGAGGCAGGGTTTCGATATCTTTCTTGATGTCTTCGGCGAGTTCCTTGATCTGGCGCTCTGTCAAGTTGCCTGCCAAGGCGATTTGAAGCACCGGACGCCGCAGTTTGAGCTCAGTGACAATGGGTCTCTCGGCGTCAGTGGGGAATGTTGTGATCGCGTTTACCTTCTCACTGACCTCATCCTTGACCGTTTGAATATCGGCACCTTCCTGGATTTCCACCATTGCACTGCCAACACCTTCGGAAGCGGTCGTGGAGTACTTTTTGGCGTTTTCGATTCCCTCGATGGCTTCTTCGAGTTTGCGACAGATGCCCTCTTCCACATCCTCAGGATCGGCACCGAGATAGAGAACAGTCACCTGGATCATGTCGGCAGAGAAAGCGGGAAACATCTCGCGCACCAAAAACGCCGAAGCACCAAACCCGCCAATGAGAATGACGCACATCAGCACATTCACAAACGGGATGTTATGAACCGACAGAGCGACGAGACTTTTCATTCCACGCTACCCTCACCCGGTACTGTGTCTGCAAAAGTCAGTTCCAAGGACGCCCCATCAATTATCTTTGCGAGTCGAGATGTGACAACAACATCACCGGACTCCAGTCCGCCTGAGATCAGAACTTCCTGTTGCTTTCTCAATATAACCTGCACGTGCCGTATGTTGATTCGGCTGTCTTTGGCGCATACGACAGATCCTTCGTGGCTGACGGACGAAGCGGGAAGCCGGTAGACTGACTGCGCAAGTTTGCCGGGAATCTGCACACTGCAGAACATTCCTTCCACCAATGGTGTCGCGTTCGGAGCCTGATCTGCCGCCCGGACTTCGACAATGACAAAGATTGTTCGCGTTGTTGAATCATAGTCTTCCACCCGAACCAAACGCCCGAGAAAATCCCGCTCGGAGTTGTCCTGCACCCAACGGACACGAACTTCCGGTTGGGACTCGAGTTTGAACCAAGCCGTTCCCTCAGCATCGGAACCAAAGGGAAGCCACTGCTGCGCTTCGCGGCTGTCCAGAGAAACGGGAATCTCCAAAACGCTGTCATCCACCAAAGTGACAAGCGTTTTTCCCGGGGAAACGACCTGATTGACCTCGACGTCCTCAAAAGCGATGCGAGCGGCAAACTCGGCCTTGACTGTGGCGCGATCCAGATTCACACGTGCTTTGCTCAATGCCGCCTCAGCGCTTCGCTGTCTTGCCTGGTTCTCGCTGATCTGGGTTGGGTAGAGCGCAAGAGCATTCTCCAAAACAACCACCGCTTCACGCTGTTGGTTGAAAAGACGCTCTGCCTGTTCGACACCTGCCTTGGTTCCAACTTGATCCTGTTCGAAGAGCCCTTTGACTCTCAGGAAGTCCGACTCCATCAGCTCAAGACTCCTTCTGGCTATCTCCAAACGCCTGGAGTCACTCTGCTGGGAAGTTCTGAGACGCGCGCTCTCGGCTTTGAGCCGATCCAGTTCAGCGCTCGCTTGAGACAGGGCAACTTCGTAGTCCCTTGGATCAATCCGAAACAGAATCTCTCCCTCAGGAATGATCTCGCCAACTTGGAGTCGCGGATGTTCCTCGACAATCCGTCCTGAGACTTCAGCACTGACATTCACGCGACGCCGCGAACGAACGGTGCCAAAACCCTCCAAACTCACAACAACATCTTCGGGAACCACCCGCATCGCCTCAGCTTGATAGACGGGTTCCTGGAGTCTTTGCCGTGTCGGAGGCTTTCGCAGAGATGCCAATTTCCTCATTCCAAACAAACCGACCAAGACAATTCCGAAAATCAGGGCAACTCGAATCAGGATCAAAAAACACCTGCCCGGGTATCCCTCACACCATTTTCCAGTCATCTTCACAAACTCCAATATGCACTTGTATGCACTTGTTCAGAGAACCTCAAAGTCTCGGAGCACAAGGCGTACTATACTTCTTTTCTCTGCAGGGTTGCAATACAGGTGCGACTATTCTAGTATCCAAATTGACAGTGAAGTACTGCTGATGATCCTGAAGAATCCGACAGTCGAAACACCGCCGAGGTACTCACAGGGAGCAGTCTTCTGCAGAAAGTCCACTCGAGGAGTTTAGAAATGGCATCTGAAAGCGAAGTCTCCCAGCTTGCCGTCAATGGGGGAGAAAAGTTGAGGACCAACCCCTGGCCTGGTCGAGGTCATGTTACAGAGGAAGAGAAACAGGCAGTAATCCAACTCTTTGACCAAGCCATCCAGACAGGTCATACCTTCGGCTACAACGGGCCGCAGGAAGACAGCCTGTGCAAAGAGTTTGCGGAATTCATGGGCGGCGGATATGCCGATGCCGTCAACTCTGGAACGACCGCAATCTTTGTGGCACTCAAAGCGCTCAACCTCAAACCGTTCACGGAAATTGTCGTTGGCGCGGTGACCGATCCAGGTGGGCTGATGCCTGTGCCCTTGCTGAACTGCATTCCTGTCATCGCCGACTCGGCTCCAGGTTGCTACAACTCCGGGCCTGAGCAGATCGAGGCGGTAATCACACCTCTGACAGGTGCCATCCTGTTCGCCCACATTGGCGGAGAGCCTGCCGATGTCGAAGGCATCATGGCTGTCGCCAAGAAGCATAATCTTCCTGTCGTTGAGGACTGCGCTCAGTCACATGCGGCAAAAGTCAACGGCAAGTACGTTGGCACTTTTGGCGATATTGCGGCATTCTCGACCATGTTTGGAAAGCATTTCTGCTGTGGCGGTCAGGGCGGGCTTGTCTTTACCAAGCGAGAGGATCTTTACTGGTCCATTCGGCGCAGCGCAGATCGCGGCAAGCCGTTTGGACTGCCTGCAGGTTCGACCAACTGCCTCGGTTCCCTGAACTTCAATATGGATGAACTGGGTGCCACCATGGGCAGAGCTCAGTTGAAGAAACTCCCCATGATCGTCGAAAAGAGGCGTCGTGTCGTAGAGGCACTCAAGGAAGGATTCCGCTCGCTGAAGTCCGTTTCTGCGCCACCTCAGGTCTCGGGTGCTGAGCCGACCTACTGGTTCTTGCGCACGCGATTTCACAAAGAAGCTGTGACCTGTGACAAGATGACTTTCTGTCGCGCGTTGACTGCTGAAGGGCTTCCTGTGAACCCCGAATACCGTGCTGCATTGCCCCACACGATGGACTGGTTTGTCAATCGTCGCGTGTTTGGAGACAGCCAATACCCCTGGTCATCCCCTGAGTACAAAGGTGATGCCAAGCGACAGTTTCCCTGTCCGAATGTCAACCAGAGCATGGATGAGCACTTCCATATTCAGGTTCATGAAGGATGGAGCGACAAGGAAGTCAAGGATGCGTTGGCGATTCTCCGCAAGGTGGAAGACGCTTTTTCCAGATAGGTTCCCGAAACGCAGTAAGGTGAAATGATGATCATTGATTTCCACAGTCATCCGGACTGGCACAAACACGATCTGAAGAAGTTTCTGGCGAATATGGATCAGTTCCATATTGACCAATCTGTTCTTCTCTCATGGGAATGTCCGAAGGATGAGTACGACCCCGGCTTCAATGCTGCAACGGCCGCATCCGACGGCGTTGGGCCTATTCCTTTCAGCCGATGCCTGAGTTATGTGGAGCGTGCACCCGAACGATTCATCCTCGGCTACGCTCCCGATCCACGCCGACCGGAAGCCATTGACCAGATGAGTGCCGCCATGGACATCTACGGGGTGAAAGTGTTCGGCGAGATGAAAGTCCGAATGATGTATGACAATCTGGACGCTCTCAGAATGTACCGATTTTGCGGCCAGAGAGGCGTTCCGGTGTTGGTGCATCTGGACTACGAATTTGAAACGACGCGGAAGTATCCTCGACCAAGTTACTGGTACGGTGGCGGTATTGAGGCTCTGGAACGTGCTGTTGCCACTTGCCCACAGACCGTGTTCATCGGTCATGCACCCGGCTTTTGGGCGCACATTTCCGGAGACGGACAGCAGACCAAAGCATCCTACCCGAAAGGACCGATTGTTCCAGGTGGAAAGTTGCCGGAGATGTTGCGGACGTATCCAAATCTTTACTGCGATATTTCTGCCGGATCAGGACACAATGCTCTGAGCCGCGACCTCGAATTTACGAAGGATTTTTTGGCCGAGTTTCAGGACAGGATTCTCTATGGCCGAGACTTCTTCGACAACGCACATCAGCAACTGCTGAACTCGCTCGGTCTCTCCCAGCCGACTTTGGACAAGATTTATTCGGGCAATGCGCTGAGATTGCTGTCAGCGGTTTCGTGAGGTTGAGGCACTTGAGCGGATGAGCGCTGGAAGATGAAAATAGTAGATTTCCACACACACGCTTTCCCCGATTCCCTCGCGCCGGTGGCGATGGGTCGGCTTGCCGACGGATCTCACGAGTACGCACCACACCATGACGGAACAATCGCCTCTCTTCTGCGATCGATGGACGAATCCGGCATCTGGAGTTCGGTCATTTGTTCCATCGCGACAAAACCGAGTCAGGAACGCCCCATCCTTGAGTGGTCAAGACAGATTGTTTCCGACCGAATCTTCCCTTTCATCTCGCTTCATCCCGAAGGAACCGATCATAATGCGTTGCTGGATGAAGCACGGAACGCCGGTATTCGAGGTGCCAAGTTTCACTGTATGTATCAGGGCTTCAAGGCCGACGATGAACACGCCTTGCCCATCTTTGAAAAGTTGGCCGCGCGAAACATGCTGGCACTCTTTCACGCTGGCCGCGACATTCGATGGCCCAAGAGTGATGTGGCTTCACCCGAGCGACTCTTGAATCTGCACCGCCGGGTTCCTGAACTCTGTCTTGTTACGGCGCATACAGGGGGATGGCTCCTATGGGACGAAGTGGAAGCGCTGCTGGCGGGCACTCAAGTGATCTTCGACACGTCCTTCACTTTGGGGCATATCACTCCCGAAGCGTGGAGCAGGATCTGGGCAAAGCATTCGCACGACCGAATTGTCTTTGGTTCTGACTCCCCATGGGCATCGCAGAAGGCGGCCCTCGACGACCTGAGGCAAGCCATTCCCGACGATCTCGAATTCGAGAAAGTTGTCTCACTCAATGCACGAAGGATTCTGGGTGCCTGAGCCTATAGCAGGAAATCCTGTTCTTGCATCATTCCGCACCGCGAGCGATCGAACGCAAGAAGCACAGTCCCACCACTATCCTGCATCTGTAAGATGCACTGTTTTTCTCAGATCAGGCCATCAGTACATCTGCCAAAGATTGACCGGCGTTGGTGTCAAATAGGCAAGCACACTACTCATCACGTTTGTTCGAGCGGCAACATCGTAGATGGTCTCGAATGGAAATCCAAAATAGACGAGTTTGCCTGGAAACGTTCCATCGGGGAAAGTGCCTGAATACACAATGCCCGCGACGTTTGGTCCCGCGCCATAGTAGAGTGCATTTGTGCTTCCACCATAGGTGGCGAGCACATCGGGATACCTGACGTTATAGGTTCCGCGGGTTCCATCGTCGAAAGAAAACGACAAACCCGCAAAGCCTGTTGCATTCACCCCTGTGACCGAGTAAGTGTTCGCGTCATCGCTGACGAACTCGGCTTTGAGAAAGTTGCGGTGAAATGCGGTATCATTGTCGCTGCCGTTGGAGTAGTTGTTCAAAGAACCGCCCCGCGCAATCAGATCCCAACCAATTTCCGCACCGCTGATGAAGAGCGCACCACCTTGCTTCAGATAATTCTGCAAGAGAATCTGTTCGTCATAGCTGAGCGTTTCGCTTTCGGTTGTCTCCTCGCCACTCATCCACATCACGATGGAATAGTCCGACAGCGAGATGGAGCCGCCGGTCAACGCCTCGTTCACACAGGAATCATATCGAGCACCATTTCCTGAAAGAGCATCTGCGAATTTCTCCAGAAACGTATGGTTGACTCCACCGGACTGAGCGTTCCAGCGATCGTAACCATCCACGACGAGGATTGTGCTTCCAGTACTGCCCAGCGAACACACGAGCACGTCGGAGTCTCCGCTGACACCGCTGGAGTTGACTGCGATCATCTTGAAAGCGTACTGGGTTGATGGACTCAGACCGGAGACGGTCGTCGTTCTACTTTCTGAAGGCAGTTCGGTCGTGTTGCGAATCTGCGTCCAGCTGCCACTGCCCATTTTCTGGAACAGTCGGAATCCCACGCTGGCGTGTCCCTGCCACGTCAAGGTTATAGTGTCTGCCGCGGTCTGCACTAAAGACCTAAGTGTCGGAGCGAGAACAGAGACGTCAAAGTAGTTCAGCGTTCGATGCATCACGTCCGCTCGGGCAGTGTTGGGATAGATCGTCTCAAAGGGAAAACCCATATTGACCACTGTGCCTGTTCCAGAGACTCCGTACACAGAGGCCGTACCTCCAGTTCCCCCTTGATACTGCATTCCTGAAGTGGCTCCGGACAGGGCAGTGATG
>JAKQFZ010001196.1 GCA_029558215.1 Candidatus Omnitrophota bacterium | reverse complement strand
AGAGCCAAGTGGACACTTGGCGTTCCCAGGAGAGCTTCTCGAAGAAGGCTGGGATGAGCGCAAGGGGGCGCGGGCGTCCCGCCCGCGAAGAAGGATCAGAACAGCGGGCAAGATGCCCACTCCCCCTTGGAAGGACAGCGGTGCGAGACGCCCCAGATCCTGAAGAATTTGATCGTGTGCCTCAAATATGAGACACTTGGCATCATGCTGAGTTCATGGACTCAAGATAAATCAGCAGCCCTCAGAACTGCTTCGCGAACCTGAAGTCTGGCACCCTGAGGAGTCAGTCGGAGCATGAGAAGAGAGAGGGCACCGGGCACGCTTTACGGTGTGATGATCTCGTAGTGCATGGAATCGGGGATCAGAGAGAAGCGGATTTCGCCTTTTGAAGACGAGGCGATTTTCCGCACTCTTTTTCCCGAGCAGTCCAGAGCAAACACTCGAGTTTGATCCCGGCGCAGGATGACCAGAGAACCCTGAACCGGTCGCGCCATAATCGGGGCTTTCCCCGTTTCAGCGATGCGGCAGTCCTTGTCGGATGGCTCCATTCTGAAGTCGGTATTCTGCGCCTGTGCCACAGCAGTGACCAGAAGCCGTGCACTCTCCTGGATGGGCTTTTCGGTCAAAGAGGAGATCATGACGACGGCAAACGGAGTCTGTATTTCGAATCGTGCCGCTTGGGTCTGGATCTCCGCAGAACCGATTTTCCCAATTGCTCCTTGCGAACGAGGGGAGTCAACGATCAGAGTGCCTTTCTCAGTGTCGAATTTCACCTGACCTGTATCACTGACAAGCAAAGGCGGAACGTCCTTCTTCCCTTTGCCAGAGGTGGAGGGCGGCTCCGGGCATAGGCGGGTGCCCAACCGTCGCAGGAATGCCTCTGGACAATGGGGAGGCCAGTTGTAGACGTCGAAGGCGTCCACTGGAATTTCGACAGCACTTGTGGCTGCTGCAACGTCTTCGCGGACAAAAAGAAGGGCTGCTGCCGGATAGAGGCTCATGACGGCGGGATCATTCATGACTCGCCAGATTCCATCAATGTGTCCCTTCTTACTGAAACGGATTTCGCTGTCGTCCCAGGATTTCGACCAATAGGTGAACTGAAGGCAACCCGTCCAGCCCTGCAACGCCGCAAAAATGGCCGTTGCCGGAACTCCCTCCGCTCGAAACTGGTTTGGCCAGCAGAAATCCCACTCCCCCAGAATGTATGGCTTCTGAAGGTCGCGCTCCCAAGCGGCAGCCGTCAGCATCCGAAGGCCGCTCTCACAGCCCGAACGATTGTGGAACAGGGCACCCTTTTCATCCCAATTGGGGTGATCGTGGTAGTAGTGCGCCACGTGCACGTCCGACTCACGTTGTGCCCAGCGCGCTGCTGGCGCGTAGGAACCACCGGCAATGTCACAGATGGCTCCGGTATATCCACATCGGCGAATGACCGCACGCATCTCTCTGAGATGGGAGCGTTGCAGATCTGAGAGAAAGCGCGCCGGTTCACGTCCGATGTCAAGCCTTCCATCAAGCAGAGTGAGATCGAACAAGGACGACCCCTCAAAAGACTCTTGTTGACACCACTGCCGCCATTTCTCATGCAACGCTGCAAGCGCAGGCTCCGAGTGAGCGGGAATCTTCTTGCGGAGATAGAACGGATCGCCTTCATTGTAGATCTCAATGAATGCCAAGCCCGGCTCCTCGCCCCAAGTGCGACCCGTGTAAGGATTTCGATGGGAAAGGAAGAACTCGATCCATCGCTCATGAGCAGCGATCACATCCGGATGAAACATCTGAAGCGATGCAACATCGTTCGACTCCAAGGATGGGGTGATATCCGCAATCTTTCCATTCATCAAAAGCACCACATTCACATAGATCCCCGCCTCGAACAGAGCAGTGGCGAAACGGTCGAGCCTGTCAAAGCGCTCCTCGCTGACAACGATCTCTGTGGGTGCCAGTCTGGAAACAAGTCCTTTCGGAGGGAGGTGATCGAGATACGTCAGCCGCACCAGATTGATGCCACTTGCCCCAAGCCTTTTCACGATGGCGTCTATCTGTGAGACTTCCGGGTACTGCGCTTCCCATGCAAAATTGACACCCCAGAACCGGGCAGGAGTTCCATTTGCATAGCACAGCCGGTTTCCTTCCGCCCTTGTTGCTCCATGCTTTCCTGCTGGCGCATCGAGCAGAAAAGAGACGTCCAAAGCCGATTCCTTCCGAACGGCATGTGCCACATGGGTTGTCACGGACAGTTCATCCGATGCTCTGAGCGCGACCGGTCTGATCAGAAACAACACAAAGAGAATAATCAACCATCTCATCATTTGCTCCGATCTTAGCAGCGTTTGGGTCACAGTGCCACACTTGTGGTCTTTGTGTGGCTTGGGTTGCTATTTGCCGACAGTTTTGTGATAATCTCAGAGTCAGTGATGCGACTCATTCAGTCGGCAGATGAACAACAGAGAATTGGGGAGGCATGATCATGCTTATTCGTTCCCGTGCTCCAGTCAGAATAGACTTTGCCGGAGGGTGGACAGATGTGGCCTTGTTTGCCAAAAGCACTCCTGGCTTTGTGATCAATGCGGCGATCAACATCTATTCATTCGCCACAATTCACACCACCGAGCGCAGAACAGACTCCAGCCCGCTTCGGCACGAGAAGGATCTGGAGGATCAACATGTCAGTATCTACTCCAGCGACTTCGATGTCTTTGTCGAAGCAAAGGACATTCGGAAACTGGAGTACGACGGCAACGTGGATCTGGTCAAGGCGGCGATTCGTCGGATGAATGTCCCCGGCGGATTCGACATGATCACCGAGTCGGTGGCTCCGCCAGGAAGCGGTCTGGGAACGTCAGCCTCAATGGGGGTGGCGTTGTTGGGGTTGCTGGCACGGTACGCAAAGCAGGATTTGCTCCAATACGAAATTGCGGAGCTCGCGAGCACGATCGAACGCGAGGAGTTGGGAATCCTCGGTGGCAAACAGGATCACTACGCCAGTTCGATGGGGGACATCAGTTTCATGGAGTTTCGGGGTGAAGATGTGAAGGCGTCCCGACTCATTCTGTCGAGGGACACCTACTTGGAACTGGAGAAGAATCTGGTTCTGTGTTACACGGGCAAATCACGGCTCTCGGGTGATATTCACAAGAACGTCACCGAAGCGTATAAATCCGGTCACAAAGACACTGTGGACGCGATTGAGTCCATGAAACGGCTGACGCTGGAGATGAAGTGTGCTTTGATGAAGGGCGATCTGGATGCGTTTGGGCAACTCATCAGTGAAAACTGGCGCAACCAGAAACGGCTCCATCCATCCGTGACAAATGCGGATATTGATGGCCTTTTCGGTGCTGCCATGAACAACGGTGCGGTAGGAGGAAAGGCTTGTGGCGCAGGGGGAGGCGGCTGCCTCTTGTTCTATTGTCAGTCGGATTCAGCTCACCGCGTGCGTCGGGTTCTTGAGGAATCCGGTGTTCGCATCATTGATTTCAACTTCGACACAGGTGGGCTTCAGACATGGGAGAGTCGCTGAGGGTGACCATCGGTCATCTTCAATTGGCTTAGTGGCGTAAGAAGGCGGAAGGGAATCGAAGGCGAACTATGGCGTCCAAGGCTCTGGACAAATTCCTGCGACCCAGCAGCAAAACGGGGCAGTATACATTCATCTGCTCGCCACTGAGGCCTCCTGAAGGCTACGTGCAGCAGTTTAGAGAGAAACTGCTCAAAGAATGCTCGCGAACTCCAGGGCTGTTGTCTCTGTATGAGGATCGCCGCACCTTTTACAGCGGCATCGGAGTACTTCGCCTGATCGGGATATTCGATCCGAAACTGGTCAACCCGTCGCGTGGAAGCCTCTCGCAAGCATTGGAGACAGCCGATCCAGAAGGTCACATTGGCCGTCAGGTCTTGTGTGTGACCCCGGAACTTTTTCAGTCGCTTCGCCGGATTGACTGTCTTCTGGAACCCGAAAAGTTCTGGGGACAGAAATATCCGATTCAGGCGCTTCCCGATGAGCAGAAACGATATCAGTATGTCATCCGTCTGATGGATCTTTTTGTGGCAGGCCATCTGGAAACAATGGTGCGTGCAGCGGTGGAGCGCGTGGTCAATACTGCCGATTTCCTTGCCAGAAGCAGCCAGATGTGTCTGTTTCTCGATCTCGTCAAGGACATTCTGCGTGAGCCTTCCATCCCTGAGTGGGATGAGTTTCAGAGAGGATTTCAAGACCTGGCCACCAAGTGGAACAGTCGGCACCTGAAACGCTACATGGATATCATGCCATGGGTTCCCAAAGCTCTTGAAATCATCCTGGACGCTTTGGAAAGAATGGACGGCTACTTCGTCAAGTCCAATATCGTCAATTTCAAGCCGGGAGCCGACGCGGAAGCACCTCAAGCGGCCTTTGTCACAGAAAATCAGGCCGTGGCCTTTCTCTGCCCTTGGAGTCCCTCTCGCGGTTTGGAAGTCATGCTGCGACTGATGAAAGAGCATGAGACTTTTGTGGACGTTCTACCGGCAACCTTTGCGCTTCAACTGTACGAGTACTGCAAGGGCAGCGGCGGGTTTCACAAATACGTCAAGAGCTGCTTCAAAATGGAAGCCATGACAGGGCACATGGAACGTCCCAACCTCAGCGCCGAAAGAGGTGATTTGCTCGATCAGTACACGCACTTTGCCATCAGCACAGGCTTGGACGCCGATCTGGGTGTCGTATTCGGGTGCAATATCCGTTCCGGATTCGCGGTGGCAAAGGCTATGGGGCTGGTGCGTTCACACCAGAATGTTTCCCGAAGGAACAAGTTCATTCGTATGTTGCTGGAATCGAGCAACCACGCTTTTGCGCACGGAACATGAGCAGGCTTGGTATTCACGATGGCATGCTCTGCATTCCAGTTGACAAGGGCGAGCGAAGTTTCCTATAAGGGACTCTGGCACGGGGGCAACGCTGTCGGCCTGAACGGGTTGTGAGTCGCTTGGAAGACTGGACAGCACGTGCCATATTTAGGTGGATGAGTAACAAACTCAGGCTTGCCTTGAGAAGTCTGAGTGCGATTAGAGAACTCTGAGAAAAAGGAGACAGGGATTATTATGGAAATGCCGGCAAAAGAACGACCGTTCGATCCCAAGGCACAGGATTCTGTCGCAACGACGACACTGGGGCCGGATACGGAATTCACTGGGAACATGAAATTCGGGAAGACCCTCAAGATCGAGGGGAAATTCGAGGGAGAACTCACTTCCGAGGGAACGCTGATAGTGGCGTCTACCGGAAAAGTCAAGGCGACCCAGATCGCCGTTGGCAGCGCGATCATTGAGGGAAAGGTCGAAGGTCCCGTGGTTGCCAAGGAGTTGATTGAGCTCAGGAGCCGTGCCGAGATTCTTGGTGATATCAAGTCCAAGAGGCTGAAAATTGATGATGGCGTGGTTTTGGTGGGCAAGTGCGAAGTACGGCCACACGGATCAGAAGTTTCTGAACCGGCTCGGCCCGCCGCAGCTCCGGCACCGCAGCAGAAGCCTGCCAACAAGTAGGAATTTCCAGGGCAGCCATTTCCTGCATTAGGAACCTTCACGGGTGTTTTCATAAGACAGCCCCGAAGGTTGAACTCGTACGCCGGATTTTCCCGCTGCGTCTGGCAAGGGCAAGAATCATGAGAGGCGTCCCGCAACGGAAACTGACTCGTTCGGAATCGTGGGACAACTCCCACACGAGACCGCCAATCTGTGGATGACGTAGATCTGGAGTGTGCGGTTCAGGAGACGAAGATGAGGCGACGTGTTTGGATTCTGATCTTGATCCTGCTGGTCGCCTGTGGTTTTCGACTGTATCGGGTCACCAATCCTCTGCTGGATTCTCATCACTGGCGACAGGGAACAACGGCGTCCATTGCCTGGCATTACTACTTCACAGACGGCAATTTCTTTCACGCCCTTGAAAGCGGATGGGGTGCCCATCCGAAACTGTTTCTGAATGAACTCCCACTGTTTCCTTACCTTGTCAGTATGATCTACCGAATTATCGGTTTTCAGGAGATCGCGGGCAGGCTTCTTTCAATCTTCTTTGGCCTGCTTGCCCTTGTCCTTCTTTACCTGATCGCCAGCAAGTATCTCGGTGAGGCACAAGCCCTGGCCGCCTGCGCTCTGTACGCCGTCTTTCCGATCTCGATCTACTACTCGCGGACTTTTCAGAGACAGACCTTGGCGTTGTGTTTTGCCCTCGCCACGATCTGGTTCTTTGCCCGCTATGCTGAACGACCGAGAGTCAGAGACTTTGTGGGATGGATTCTGTGCCTCGGTATGGGACTGCAACTGAATCCACCGATCATGTGGGTTGCCTTTCCCATGGCCTTCCTGATGTTGCATCACCGGCCTGGACGCTGGATCAGATCCTGGGACATTTACCTCGGGGGAATCGTTGCGGTTGCCATTGGAGCTGCATGGTACTGGTATGCGATGACCCGCGCCGATGCCTGGTCGTTGCGCCCCATGGGGCGGGAAGGATTTCGGGAATTCAACAATCCCAGTTACTACACACTTTGGATGAGCAAACGGTTCTTCAAGACGGTGTTTGACGTTTTGAGCAAGGATGTACTGACTCCTTTTGGCGTTGTCTTTGTCACTATCGGTCTATTTCCTGGCGGTTCCCTCAGCAGACGGTTTGTGGGATCATTCCTCATCGGCGTCTTTGTGTACTTCTGCTTGGATGTCTACCCCATCGCCATCGGGCTTCACGACTACTACTACATTAACGCGGTTCCTGCGCTGGGG